>DVHI01000077.1 GCA_018712275.1 Candidatus Coprenecus avistercoris
TCTAGGAATGAAATATAGTGAAGCATGGGATAACTGTCTGGAAATCATAAAGGATAATATTCCAGAAAGCAGTTTCAGGACCTGGTTTGAGCCTATCAGACCGGTCAAGATGGAGGAGAGTACACTCACTATACAGGTTCCTTCCGGGTACTTCCCCGAATACATAGAGGCCCACTTCATCGACATACTCAGCAAGACTCTCAAAAGAGTCTTCGGACCGGACATCAGGCTGGTCTACGAGGTGCCGGTAGTCAAGGACGCCACAGTAAGATATCCGGCAGCCAAACCGGCATCCGGAATCAGCAACCCGGATATAGCCCTGCCCAAGGACAAGGTACAGAAAATCGAAGATCCCTACATCATCCCCGGCATCAAGGGCATCACCGTCAACCCCAACCTCAACCCCAACTACTCCTTCGACAACCTCATCGAGGGTGACTGCAACCGCCTCGGCCGCGCCGCCGGCATGGCCATCGCCGAGAATCCCAGCAGCACCGCGTACAATCCTTTTTTTGTTTACGGCGGTCCCGGCCTCGGCAAGACCCACCTGGCCCAGGCGATAGGTATCGACATCAAGGAGAGATTCCCCGACAAGGTAGTGCTCTACGTTACGGCCAACCATTTCCAGACCCACTATATGGACGCGGTCATCAAGAATGCCGTAACCGACTTCCTGCACTACTACCAGTCGATGGACGTGCTTATAATAGATGACGTACAGGAGTTCGCCGACAAACCCGGCACCCAGAACGCCTTCTTCCAGATATTCAACTATCTGCACCAGCTCGGCAAGCAGCTGATATTTACTTCGGACCGTGCCCCCGTAGACCTTCAGGGCCTGGAGCAGAGACTCCTGTCCCGCTTCAAGTGGGGCCTGACCACCGAGCTCCTTCCTCCCGATATGGAGACCCGCGTGGCCATACTCAAGGCCAAGAGTTTCAAGGAGGGCATTATCCTCGGAGACGACATCATAAGGTACATCGCCGGCAAGGTCACAGACAACGTCCGCGAGCTCGAGGGCACCCTCGCCTCCCTGATGGCCCACGCCACCCTGACCAAGAAGAAAATCAATCTTCAGCTGGCCCAGGAAGTCCTGGAGAAGATAGTCACCGTCAACCGCTCCGAGGTGTCCATCACCAAGATCCGCAACACCGTCAGCGACTACTTCGGCATCACCAACGAGCTCATGCTCTCCAACACCCGCAAGAGGGAGATCGTCCAGGCCCGCCAGATCGCCATGTACCTCTGCCGCAGCCTGACCGGGAAGTCCCTCACGGCCATCGGCGCCGAGCTCGGAGGCAAGAACCACGCCACCGTCCTCCACGCCTGCGAGACAGTGGGTGACCTGATGGCCACCGACCGCTCCTTCAAGCAGTACGTCACGGACATCGAGAAAAGACTGAGATCCAACATCTAAACATCATAAGACATGACTTCAGCACAAGTTCTCTCCCACTTCCGCGAGATCATGACCATCCCGCGCGAGTCGGGCCACGAGGAGCACATCATCGCTTACCTCCAGAAGTTCGCCGCCGACCGCGGCATGGACTGCAGGACAGATGAGGCCGGCAATGTCCTCATCACCATACCCGCCACTCCCGGCCGGGAAAATGCCCCGACCCTCATCCTCCAGAGCCATTCCGACATGGTCTGCGAGAAGAACAGCGGGGTCGAGCACGATTTCTCCAAGGACCCCATCAAGGCAGTGGTGGAGGACGGATGGCTGATAGCCAAGGACACCACTCTCGGAGCCGACTGCGGCATAGGCATAGCTGCCCAGCTGGCCGTACTGGAGGACAAGGAACTGCCTCACGGCAGGATAGAGTGCCTCTTCACCACCTCGGAGGAGACCGGACTCGACGGAGCCTTCGCCCTTAAACCGGACTTCCTCACCGGCAGCATCCTGATCAACCTCGACTCGGAGGATGAGGGCGAGCTGTTCATCGGCTGCGCCGGAGGCATCGACACCACGGCGAAATTCCACTACACCCCTGTGCCCGTACCCGCCGGCAAGGTCTGTGTCAAGGCCGGATTCTGCGGCGGCATCGGCGGACACAGCGGGGACGACATAGACAAGGGCCGTTCCAACGCCGTACAGTCCCTCGCACGGCTGCTCTTCCGCGTATGGAGCGAGGTTCCCGCCGTCCTCTGCTCGATAGACGGAGGCAACAAGCGCAACGCCATCGCCCGAGAGGCCTCGGCCGTGATAGCCGTGAACCCCGGAGATGCATTTACAGTCAAGAACATACTGGAAGAGATACTGGCCGAGCTGAAGGACGAGTACTCGGTAACCGACCCTGATATCGCCTCTGTATGGGAGGAGAACCTGCCAGTACCGTCAGAAGCCATAGACGACAGCACCGCCTTCAACCTCATCCGCGCCCTGCACGCCGTACCCCACGGAGTGATGGCCATGAGCGCCGAGGTCAAGGGCCTGGTGGAGACATCCTCCAACCTCGCCTCGGTCAAGATGCAGGAAGGCAGCATTATCCGCGTAGGCACCAGCCAGCGCAGTTCGACCAACTCCGCCCGCCGCAACGCCGCCTCCCGTATCGAGGCCGCCTTCAGCGTAGCCGGAGCCGAAGTCACCCACGAGTCCGAGTATCCTGGCTGGAAACCCAGTCTGAAGTCCCACATCCTCGAGGTCTGCAAGGCCTCCTACCGCCGCCTCTTCGGCAAGGACCCCGTAGTGCGGGCCATCCACGCCGGACTGGAGTGCGGACTCTTCCTGGACAAATACCCTCATCTGGACATGATATCCTTCGGCCCCACCCTCCGCGGAGTCCACGCTCCGGGCGAGAGACTGGACCTGGCCAGCCTGGACCGCTTCGTCCTGCTGCTCGAGGATGTCATCAGAGAATGTAAATAATCCTACGGTCATGAGCGACAGACGTCATCTGCAGATAGCCCCCTCCATCCTTACCTCGGACTTCACCCGTCTGGGAGAAACCCTGGAGATGCTCAACTCCTCCCAGTGCGACTACATCCACCTGGATGTGATGGACGGAGTCTTCGTACCCAATATCTCCTTCGGTTTCCCGGTCATCCGCAACATTGCGAAGAAGGCCGCTAAACCCCTGGACGTACACCTTATGATAGTAGACCCCGACCGCTACATCGGAGTGCTGCGCGACGCTGCCCCCGAGTATGTCACGGTCCACTACGAGGCCTGCACCCACCTGCACCGCAGCCTGCAGAACATCCGTGCCAACGGCATGAAGGCCGGCGTGGTGCTCAATCCCCACACTCCCGTATCTTCCCTGGAATACATCGCTGAGTTCTGCGACATGGTCGTCCTGATGTCGGTCAATCCCGGTTTCGGAGGCCAGTCCTTCATCGAGAGCACCTACCGCAAGGTCGCCGAGACCAAGGAACTGCTGCTCCGCACCGGCTCGCACGCCCTCATCGAGATCGACGGCGGCGTCAACCTGACCAACGCCGGAGCCCTGCGTGATGCCGGAGCCGACGTAGTGGTGACAGGCAACGCAGTCTTCGCCTCGGAAGACCCCATTGCTACTGTCGAGCTGTTCAAATCGATATGATTCCGGACAACCGTCCTACAGCAAGTACCTAATTTCCTTAAAATAATACTTAGCCACCCGCCCGTCCTCATGTTCCACAAGGAGACGGGCGGTTTTTTTCTCCACCCCCAGTATTGTCCCGCGGAAGCGGACAGAGGCCCCGCCGGTGAAATACTCCGTCTCCTCGAACTCCGAGGGCACTCCCCTGCGGTAGAGCAGGGTCTCATACTCCCCGTCCAGCCCGGGCACGCGGCCGTCCTCCCCTATCGCCCGGTAGAGGGAAAATATCTCTTCCAGCACCCGCGGCAGCTCGGCATGCGGGTCGAGGACTGGCAGCGGCCTGCGCTCCGCCGGGACAGTCTCCTCCAAAGCGAGGAGAACCGAGGTGGGGTTGGGCAGTTCCGGAAGGAAGACCCTCTGATTGATATTGAGGCCGATACCTGCGATGCTCACTGCCAATGTGTCACCCTTGAGAGTGTTCTCGAGGAGCATTCCGCAGACCTTCCGGTCGTGGATGTAGATGTCATTGGGCCATTTGACCCTGACTCCGGAGAGCCCCTTGCCCAGGAGATAGCGGGCTATGCCCACGGCACAGGCCTGAGAGAGGACGAACTGGTCCGCAGCCCTGAGCCCCAGAGGCTTGAAGAGGATGGAGAACATCAGGTTCTCCCCCCGGGAGCTCTCCCAGCGGTTGCCCCTCTGCCCCCGGCCGGCCGTCTGGAACTCAGCGCACCAGACCGTTCCGTCCTCTGCCGTGTCCTTTCCGCGCCAGGCGTCGAGATTGGTGGAATCGGTTATATTTTCCCAATGAATATTCATGGCACAATTTTTATATTATTATCTTTGCACGGCAAAATTAGAAAAATATTTATGACAGAAATCGACATCATAGCCGAGGCTATGCTTGAGAAGAAGGCGAAGAATGTGTGCGCCCTCGACCTGAAGAAGATAGGAACAGCCATCACGGATGCTTTCGTGATATGCAACGCGGACTCAACTACCCAGGTGGCCGCCATCGCCGACAACATAGAGGAAAGGATGATTGAGCGTGCCGGACGCAAGGTGGTTCGCGCCCAGGGCAAGGAGAACGGCTTCTGGGTGATACTCGACTACCTCAATGTCGTGGTGCACATCTTCCAGACCGAATACCGGAACTTCTACCGCCTGGAGGACCTCTGGGCCGACGCAGACCGCAAGGATTACAAGGATGAACAGTAAAGACAATATGAACACCCCTCAGAACAAGAACACCAACAATACAGGAAACAACAACCGCAGGCCGGGAGGCGCACCCGGGCCCGTCCGCCCCATGCGCGGGCTGATGTGGGCCCTGTACGTCATCTTCGGCATCGCCATGATCTGGATAGTGAGGAACTACTCCGGCTCCGACCCCGTCAAGACCGAGTGGCTGACGGTCAAGGAGTCCATGATTCCGCAGGGCGACGTGGAGAAGATCACCTACGTCACCAACCTGCACCGGGCCGAGGTCTACATCCGCAAGGACTCTCTTTCGAAGTACGTCAACCGCTACTTCGGAGGACAGACCCCCGCGGCCGGTCCCCATTTCTATTTTATAGTATCCTCCAACTTCAACGCCGAGGAGAATTTCGAGGAGGCCCGTCAGGAGCTTCCCGCGGCCCAGCGCTTCACCATCTCCACTGAGGAGCGCAACAACTACTTCGGTCAGATCTTCGACTGGATCATCTTCCCCCTGCTGCTCTTCGGACTGCTGTGGTTCATCATGTTCCGTCCCATGCAGAAGAATATGGGCGGAGGGCCGGGCGGCGGCATCTTCAACGTCGGCAAGTCCCAGGCAAAGCTCTACGAGAAGGAGAACAATGTCAAGGTGACCTTCAAGGACGTCGCCGGTCTCGAGGAAGCCAAGGTCGAGGTGATGGAGATAGTCGACTTCCTGAAGAACCCTCAGAAATACACCGCCCTCGGAGGCAAGATACCCAAGGGCGCATTGCTCGTAGGCCCTCCGGGTACAGGCAAGACCCTGCTGGCCAAGGCCGTTGCAGGCGAGGCCAACGTACCGTTCTTCTCCATCAGCGGCTCAGACTTCGTGGAAATGTTCGTCGGCGTGGGAGCCTCCCGCGTGCGCGACCTCTTCCGTCAGGCCAAGGAGAAGGCTCCCTGCATCGTCTTCATCGACGAGATAGACGCCGTGGGCCGGGCCAGGAGCAAGAACGTGGGCTTCTCCTCCAATGACGAGCGCGAGAACACCCTCAACCAGCTCCTTACCGAAATGGACGGCTTCGGCACCAACTCCGGAGTCATCATCCTCGCCGCCACCAACCGCGCCGACATCCTCGACAAGGCCCTCATGCGTGCCGGCCGCTTCGACCGCCAGATTCACGTGGACCTGCCCGAGCAGAACGAGCGCCTGGAGATATTCAAGGTGCATCTGCGCAAGGTCAAGCTGGTGGAGAACTTCGACATGGAGTTCCTGGCCAAGCAGACCCCCGGCTTCTCCGGAGCGGACATAGCCAACGTCTGCAACGAGGCCGCACTGATAGCCGCCCGCAAGAACAAGAAGGCCGTAGACCGCCAGGACTTCCTCGATGCCATCGACCGCATCGTAGGCGGACTGGAAAGACGCAGCAAGATCATATCGCCCGCAGAAAAGCGTACCATAGCATACCATGAGGCAGGCCACGCCACGGTAAGCTGGTGGCTGCCCAATGCCAATCCCCTGCTGAAAGTCACCATCATACCCCGCGGAAACGCCCTCGGCGCCGCATGGTACCTGCCTGAGGAGAGGCAGATAACCACCACCGAGCAGATGATGGACGAGATGGCCGCCACCCTCGGAGGCCGTGCAGCCGAGGAAATCATCAACGGAAAGATATCCACCGGAGCCATGAACGACCTCGAGAAAGTCACCAAGCAGGCCTACGCCATGGTCACCTACTTCGGCATGAGCGACAAGGTGGGCAACATCTCCTTCTACGACTCGTCGGGCAACTCCGGCTACAACCTCAGCAAGCCCTACAGCGAGAAGACCGCAGAGCTGATCGATGCAGAGGCCAAGGGCTTCATAGACCAGGCCCACACGACAGCCCTGAAAGTGCTGCGCGAGCACATGGACGGCTTCATCAGGCTGGCCGAGATGCTGCTCGAGCGCGAGGTCATCTTCACAGACGACCTGGTCAAGATATTCGGAGAACGTCCCGGCGGACAGAAACCGCAGAGCATCACCGACGGGGCTACAGCCCCCGAGGCCACAGCCACGGCCTCTGCCTCAGCCGGAACTGACACCGCCGGAGTCACCTCTTCCACCGCAGACATAGCCGAGCCTCATGAAAAACCTGCTGACCAGAACGCTTAGCGGAGCCGTTTTCCTGGCTCTCTTCCTGGCAGCCCTGCTGTGGCATCCGGCCGCCTACGCCGTACTGTTCATCTTCGCGGTGACGGTAATGATGACCGAATACCTCAGAATCACCGTAGGACCTCACGAAAAGGCCGCAAAGGCCATTGCCATAGTCACAGGCATCCTCACTTTCCTGCTGACGTTCCTGTGCTGCGGCTACGGCCTGGACTGGAAGTGGCTGCTGGTACTGCCGGTGCTGGTATCCCTGATTTTCGTGGCCGTGCTTTATGCCCGCGAGGGGGAAGCCTACCGCACCACTCCTTTTATACTGACCTCCCTGCTGTACATCGCCCTGCCGTTCGCATTGACCGGCATTATCGTATTCTCCCCCGAGGGGGACTTCGACGGGCGGGTGCTGCTGGCCGTGATGATCATCATCTGGAGCTCGGACGTAGGGGCCTACCTGAGCGGTATGGCCTTCGGACGCAGACACGGGCACAAGCTCTTCCCCTCCATTTCCCCCAACAAGACCTGGGAGGGGTATTTCGGAGGGCTGGTGCTGGCCCTGGCCGCCGGCTGGTGCATAGGGCATTTCGCACTGGTGGACTTCCCCTGGTACCACTGCCTGGCTCTGGCGGTACTGATCAACGTGACTTCTACCGTCGGGGATTTGGCGGAATCGCAATTAAAACGTAACTTTGGGGTCAAGGACGCCGGACGCATCATGCCCGGGCACGGAGGACTGCTGGACCGGTTCGACGGAGCGCTGCTGGCATTTCCGGTGACTGTCCTGTATATCGTATTGTTCAGATTGTAATACTGAAAGTCATGAAGATACACAAGGAAGGAGCGACTACTATACTTATGGCCCTAATCTTTGCCGTACTGCTCGGCGGCACATCGCGGTATTTCGGAGCCCCGCCGGTCCTGTACTGGATACTGTTCAGCATACCCATGGGACTTGCCGTATTCTTCATCTGCTTCTTCCGGGAACCTAAGCGCACACCCACAGGTGACAGCCGGAAAATCACAGCTCCTGCCGACGGCAAGGTGGTGATAATCCAGGAAGTGGAGGAGCCGGAATACTTCCACGGCCGCAGACTCCAGATATCGGTGTTCATGTCCTTCTTCGATGTACACGTCAACTGGGCCCCTGTATCCGGCATCATATCCTTCTACCGCTATCACCGCGGCACATACCTGGCAGCCTGGCATTCCAAGTCATCCACCAAGAACGAGAGGACGACCATCGTCTTCAAAAACGAGGACGGGACCGAGGTGCTCTGCCGCCAGATAGCCGGACTCTTCGCCCGCAGAGTGGTATGCTACGCAGAATACGAGAAGCCGTTCAAGGCCGGACAGCAGATAGGATTCATCAAGTTCGGTTCGCGGGCTGACGTATTCCTGCCGCTCGGGACCAAGGTCAATGTGGCCGTAGGAGACAAGGTCAGGGGAGCCGAGACCGTCATAGCGGAGCTCGCAGCACCCGGGACCGATGCCAACCTGAATACAAACAAATAACACCATACGCCCATGAAAAATTACTACCAAGCCAACCGGGAGAGATTTCTCTCCGAGCTGTTCGAGTTGCTGAGGATACCATCCATCAGTTCGGACCCCGCACACAAGGACGATATGTACGCCTGCGCCCGCAAGCTCACCTCCCTGCTCAAGGAGGCCGGCGCGGACAGAGCCCAGGTATATGAGACGACGGGGCATCCCGTAGTCTACGCCGAGAAGATTATCGACCCGTCTCTGAAGACGATTCTGGTCTACGGCCACTACGACGTGCAGCCTGTGGACCCCATCGAGCTGTGGAAGTCCGCTCCATTCGAGCCGGAGATCCGCGACGGAGCCATCTACGCCCGCGGCGCCAACGACGACAAGGGTCAGTCATTCATGCACATCAAGGCTTTCGAGTACCTGGTGCGCAACGGCCTGCAGAGGCACAACATCAAGTTCATCCTCGAGGGTGAGGAGGAGATAGGCTCTCCCTCCCTGGCCAAATGGGCCGAGGAGCACAAGGACCTGCTCGCATGCGACATCATGCTCGTATCCGACACCACCATGATAGGTGAGGACGTACCTTCCATCAACTGCGGCATGCGCGGCCTGACCTACATGGAGATAGAGGTCACCGGCCCGAACAAGGACCTGCACTCCGGCCACTACGGCGGAGCTGTGGTCAATCCCCTCAATGCCCTGTGCAAGATAGTGGACGGCCTCATCGACGCCGACGGACACATCACCATCAAGGGATTCTACGATGACGTGGTGGAGCTGTCCAAGGCAGACCGCGAGCTGCTGGGCCGCGCACCCTTCGACCTGGACGAGTACAAGAGATTCCTGGACATCCCCGAGGTGGACGGAGAGAAGGGCTACACCACCCCCGAGCGCACCGGCATACGCCCCTGCCTGGATGTCAACGGCATCTGGGGCGGCTTCACCGGCGAGGGCGCCAAGACCGTCATCCCCACCACGGCCCATGCCAAGATATCCATGCGTCTGGTACCCAATCAGGACTGGAGGCGCATCGCCGAGCTCTTCGCCGAGCACATCGAGAGCCATGTGCCCAAAGGCGTGCGCGTCAAGGTGACCACCCACCACGGCGGAAACGGATTCCTGATACCCATCTCCTCCCCTGCCTACCAGGCCGCATCCAGAGCCATCCATGAAGTTTACGGCATAGAGCCCGTGCCCAGCCGGGGCGGCGGTTCGATACCTATCCTGGCCGAGATGCAGCAGATACTCAAGGCAGACCCTCTGCTCATAGGCTTCGGACTCGAAAGGGATACGATTCACTCGCCCAACGAGAGTTACCTGCTGTCGCAGTTCGAGAAGGGCATGGAGTCGATAGCTCTCTTCTACAAGTATTTCTAGTAATCAGATAAACACCGGGGGTGCCGCGAAGTCCTTAGATTTCCGGCACCTTTCTGCAAATAACACCAAAACAATGAATTACACTGAACTTTACGAAAATATCCGGCGCAAAGGCTCCTTCCTCTGCGTAGGTCTGGACACCGATCCCGCGAAGATTCCCGCCTGCGTCAGGGAGCGTCACGGAGATGCCTCCATGCTGGCCTTCAACAAGGCTGTCATCGACGCTACTGCCCCATATGCAGTGGCATACAAGCCCAACATAGCCTTCTACGAGGCCGAGGGCGTCTCCGGCTGGCAGCAGCTGGCTGAAACCGTCCGGTACATCCGCTCAACCTATCCCGACATCTTCATCATAGCAGACGCCAAGCGCGGAGACATAGGCAACACTGCCGACCGCTATGCCAGGGCTTTCTTCGAGACCATGGATTTCGACGCCGTCACCCTCGCGCCCTACATGGGCTCCGACTCCATCCGGCCCTTCCTCAAACGTGAAGGCCGATGGGGCATCGTACTCGCCATGACCTCCAATAAGTCTGCGGAGGAATTCGAGACCCTGACCGTATGCAGCGCATCCGGCCATTCTCACCCGGATACCGCTCCCATGCCCCTGTACGAACGGATAATCCGCGACACTGTCAGCAGCGTGGACTCCGAGTTCGGAGACTCACGCAGCCGGCTGATGTTCGTCGTCGGCGCCACCCGTCCCGAAAAGCTCGCAGAGATCCGCCGCTACTGCCCCGATCATTTCCTCCTCGTACCGGGAGTAGGCGCACAGGGAGGCTCGCTCGAAGAAGTGGCCCGCCACGGCCTCAACTCCCACTGCGGCCTGCTGGTCAACTCCTCCCGCGGCATCATCTACGCCTCTTCCGGAGAAGACTTCGCGGAGGCCGCCGGAGCTGCTGCCGCCGACCTTGCCGCACAGATGCGCGCGCTCCTTCGGTAGCCTGCATCGTCGGAGCAGCAGACTGAATCCTGCGGCACGCACGTTTCATATAACAGGAAATGGCCGCACGCCCCACTTCCGTAACCATCAGATATTCAGCGTTTAATAGAATCAGTCTGTGCTTTCCTCGATTTTGAAACCACTTGCTTCCACAGCACAATTTTCTAACAGGTTGATTATCTGCCAGTCCCCGATTCGCCCCGTGCCAACGATTCTTTTTCGTGCATTTCCGCAAGCGTATCGGGGAGGGAGGTGTGGAGCCTCAAAAAACTGATGAGGGAACTCGCCGACAAGCATCGCAGGGCTTGATTGTGCCTAGGGAGACTGGGTCTCGCAAATGCTTCGCACAACTGCATCACTGCTACAGGCTTGAGAAAATGCGCTTAGTAAGGAGCTACTAAATAATAATGTCTTATCAAAAGAGCATGTGCTTTCATCCCATTTAGGAAAGCTTTGAAAGCACATGCTGTTCTCGTAAAACAGTGAACCTAAGAGATTTCCGTGCCACGAGTTCATCTCGAAGACTCGCGCGAACATGAAAATATGAAATGGCTATCCGCAAAAATACCACTTGGCCGCATGGCGAATTCCGGCCAATACAAATGTTTT
>DVHI01000078.1 GCA_018712275.1 Candidatus Coprenecus avistercoris
AGAAAGACTCCTCCCTTATGCCTGCATCGAATTTCAAGTCTGAGGCTTTCTTGTAATATGTCATGGCCTCATGTTTATTCTTGAGTTCCAAATAGGAATTGGCCATGTGCAGGTACGCGCTCTGCGACAGGGAATCGTCCGTTCCGCATGCAACAGCCTTTGAAAAGGCATCGACCGCCGCATTGTACGATTCCAGCGAATACGAGATAATACCAAGATAATAATTGTCCTTGCGGGACATATCCGCCCCAGATGAAGAATAGCTCTCGAACCACTTTCTGGCGTCTTCCGGACGGTTAAGCCTGTAGTATGCCTGCGAAACCATCCTGGCAACCTTGGCCTTCATATCACCGTCCACCCGGGATGAGACGGAGGCTCCGTTGTCGGCCACATACTGGTAGTCCTCCAGCATCAGCTTGGATTCCAGAATGTAATATTCACAGTATGAACCGAAATGAGCATCATGACGTATAGTCGACAAGAGTTTTACGGCTTTTCCGAAATCATTGTCAGTGTAAGCGATATAACCTCTGTAGTAAACCGATGCCACTGTATATGCAGTATGTCTGCCTTTCAGCAGACGGTCAAAACCGTTCCTCGCCTCAGCCAGACGTCCTGTCCGGAGCTGGCAGAAAGAACGCTGAAAAAGATATTTCGTCTTGTCATTATTGGACAACAGAGGATACTCTACCGTCTCCAGTATCTCGAAAGTTCTGGCATAATCCTTCCTGTCGAAATAGTAACCGGCATACAATAGCCGGACTCCCATATACTCCGGAGCACACCTGTACTTATCCCGATATTCGTTCATCAAGGCATCCAGATTGGGACTGCCAAGCCTGATATCGCAGATTATGCGGCACGCCGCCAGCTCGGATTCCACTGCATCTGAAACGAAGCCGTCACGAAGGATGTCGTCGATCCCGTCCCTGGCCGCCTGATACATATCATTGCTGTAGAGTTCTCTTACTCTCTCAAGTCTTCGGCCGAGATCCTTCTCTTCCAGAGGAACTTCTTGTGAAAAAGCATTCCAGCTCAAAGGAAGAATGACGGCCAGCACAGTGATAAACCTTTTCAAGACCATTTTACTCTATTTGGGGCAAATGTAAGAATAATTTGCCTATCTTTGTAAGATAAATAACTCTTTCATGGAAGAAAACACAGAGCGTCCCATCATACTTTTCGAGCATACGGATATCTGCGCCAGCGGCAATCTGGTAATATCCGATCTCAACATGAGCATAATGCCCGGAGAATTCGTATACATCATCGGAAAAGTGGGCAGCGGCAAGACCTCCATCATCCGTACCATTATCGGGGAAAATCCTGTAACCAAGGGCAATGCCGTAGTCGGCGGTTTCAACCTGAGAAAACTGAAAAACAGGCAGATCCCCTATCTGCGCCGGAAGATAGGCGTTGTATTCCAGGACTTCCAGCTGCTGATGGAAAGATCCGTATACGACAACCTCCGGTTCGTCCTCCGCGCCACCGGCTGGAAGGACCGCCGCAACATCGACGACCGCATACGCAGGGTACTGGCCGCAGTCGGTATGGAGCACAAGGCGGACAATATGCCTCATCAGCTGTCAGGAGGAGAGCAGCAGAGAATAGCCATCGCCAGGGCCCTGCTCAACAGTCCGGAGATCATTCTGGCCGACGAGCCTACCGGCAACCTGGACGGAGAGACAGCCTCACAGATCATGGACCTGCTCATCAGTATCAACAGGGAGCGAGGTCCGGCCGTAATCATGGTGACGCACAACCAGACCATCTTCCAGCAGTATCCCGCCAGAACATTCCTGTGTGAGAAACTATCCTGCACGGAGGTGGAGGACGAGTCGGATATCCAGCTCGACCTGTCCGAGTTCATCTAAAACTTTCTCAGCAGATGCCCCGCACACTTACCATAAACCGGAGATACTCCGCTATTCTGGACTGGTTCGCCGCCAACCGCCCGGCCGTGCAGTCCGAGCTGCACTTCAGGAACGGATATGAGCTGATAGTCTCGGTCATCCTCTCGGCCCAGTGCACCGACAAGCGGGTGAACACGGTCACTCCCGCCCTCTTCGAACGGTATCCTGACCCTGAGGCACTTGCCTCAGCCGCCTTCGAGGACGTACTGGCGCTGATCCGCTCCGTCTCCTACCCCAACAGCAAGGCCCGCCACCTCATAGACATGGCCCGGAAACTGGTCAGCGACTTCCATTCCGTGATACCCTCCGACACCGACAGTCTCATGTCCCTGCCCGGAGTCGGACGCAAGACCGCCAACGTAGTGGCCTCAATCCTCTACGACAAGCCCGTAATAGCCGTGGACACCCACGTGCTCCGCGTATCCAACCGCCTTGGCCTGTCCAGCGGGAAGACCCCTGACAAAGTCGAGGCCGATCTCGAGAGCCATATCCCGGTGGAGCAGCGTGCCATCGCCCACCACTGGCTCATCCTCCACGGACGGTACACCTGCACCGCCCGGAATCCCAAATGCGGGGAATGTCCCCTCACTGAGTGGTGCGCGTCCTATCCGGCATTGTCCCAAAAGCAAAGACAATGACAGACTGGCCCGGCATACTCTCCGACTACCGCTCCTGGCTGCGGATAGAGCGGTCCCTCTCCCCCAACACGGTGACCTCCTACCTGAGCGACATCGCCAAGCTCCGGGAGATGTACCCGGAACGTGGACCTGAAAACCTCAGCGGAGATGACCTCTCCGCCTTTCTCTCCTCCGAGGTGGAGCACGGCATATCCAAGCGGAGCCAGTCCCGGATGGTCAGTTCCCTGAAAAGTTTCTACGGATTTCTCGAAATAGAGGGACGGCTGTCCGGTCAGGACGGACGCAACCCCGCCGAAACCATTGACTCCCCGAAAATATCCCGGCACATCCCCACCGTACTGTCGGTAGAAGAGGTGAAGCGCATCCTCGAATCGGTGGACCTCTCCACCCCGGAAGGACACCGCAACCGGGCCATCCTCGAAGTCCTCTACTCCTGCGGGCTGAGGGTCAGCGAAGTAGTGTCGCTGCGCATATCCGACCTGTTCCTCGAAGACTCTTTCATCCGGGTCATAGGCAAGGGGGACAAACAGAGACTCGTCCCCATCGGAGAGCCGGCCGCACAAGCCGTGCAGCTGTATCTATCCCAGACCCGTAGAGCATTCGCCTCGAAAAAAGACGAGGACATCCTCTTCCTCAACCGGCACGGCGGAAAACTGTCACGTCAGATGGTATTTCTGATAATCAAGCGTCAATGCGAGGCAGCAGGCATCACAAAGGAGATATCCCCCCACACCTTCCGCCACTCCTTCGCCACCCACCTCGTCGAGAACGGAGCCGACCTCCGCGCCGTACAGCAGATGCTCGGGCACGAGAGCATCCTCACCACCGAGATCTACACCCACATCGACTCCCGCAAGTGGCAGCGCACCATCCTCGACCATCATCCCCGCCGATAAAAACAAAAAAGCCGCAGCCTTCGCCGCAGCTTCACGTAGCCCCAACAGGACTCGAACCTGTATCTAAAGTTTAGGAAACTTCCATTCTATCCCTTGAACTATGGGGCCGTTCCAATTTTTTAGCGTGCAAATATATTAAAATTTTCGATTAATCCACAATTTAATACATTTTCCGCCTTAAGAATCATATTCGCAATCGCCCGCGGAGTAGAGCGGCCATGTCCGATAATCACTGTGGAAGAGACACCGAGGACCGGTGTACCGCCGTATTCCTCGTAGTTGAAACGGTCGATATACGGGTCGTGGATGCCGCGGGCCGAGGCTACCTCATAGAAGCCCTCGGCCTGCTTGAGGAAGATGTTGCCGGTAAAACCGTCGGTGACCACCACATCAGTGCGGTCAGTGGTGAACAGCGTGTCCGGCTCGATATTGCCGGTGAAGCGGTATTCCTGGGCCTCCGACATCAGGCGCCAGGCCTCGCGGGCGATTATATGCCCCTTGCCGCTCTCTCCTCCGATATTGAGCAGGGCCACCCGCGGCTCCCGGACTCCGAAAACCGAACGGGCATAGACGCTGCCCAGCCAGGCAAAATGGCAGTACTGCTCCGGCCGGCACTCAGCATTGAAACCCACATCCAGCAGCAGAATCCGCTGGCCCGACAACCCCGGAAGCTCCACGGAGATACAGGGGCGGTGAACTCCGTGCACCAGGCTCAGCCGGGTACAGCAGGCCGTCATCATAGCCCCGGTATTGCCCGTGCCGGCGAAAGCATCTATCTCCCCCGAAGCCAGCATATCAAAGCCGCGGACCAGGGAAGACTGCGTCTTTCTGGTCACCGACATTGCCGGATGGTCCGCGAAAGTAATCCGGTCAGGACAATGCACTATAACAAAATTACCGGGGCTGCAACCCATACGGTCACAGGCTCCGGTAATAGCCTTCTCATCTCCGAAGAGATACACCTCGAATCCGCCTCCGCTCCTTTCGAGCGCCTCCAGCGCTCCGGAGACCTCATTGCCCGGGGCGAAATCGCCGCCCATGGCGTCAAGGCCGATTCTCAGCTTCCTCACGCAGACTTATTCTACGTTCTTCTCAACCATCAGACGTCCGCGATAGTAGCCGCACTCAGGGCATACGCGGTGATACAGTACTGTGGCTCCGCAGTTGGAGCAGGTTGAAAGTGCAGGAAGAGTCAACTTATCGTGTGTTCTACGTTTGTCCCTGCGCTGCTTTGAAAGTTTGTGTTTGGGATGTGCCATCTTATTCTAAATTTTAATTATTTCTATTTTAAAATATCTTTCAGCTTTTCCATCATCACCGGGTCGCATTCCCCGTCCGGATGAACCTTCTTTATCGGGAGGCTCAGATTGACGTAGTCGTAAATAATCTGACCCAGGTCAATCTCGGATGAACTGCCGTCCAGGAGTATCACCTCGTCCGAGACCCCTTCCTCCGCATCCTCGGCATAGGAGGAGAACATCACCGAAAAAGGCACCTGAATATCCACCGGAATCTTCAGGTCCGCCAGGCATCTGTCGCACTTGACCGTTACGTCCCCGGTGATTCCCAGGTCCAGGCTCATGCGCCCGGGCTCCTTGGTTATCAGGACATTGATATCAAGCTCAGCATCCGAGACAGTATCGCTCTCGTATGCCTCGAAGAAACTCCCGTCCACCTTGAAGTGGAACGGATGTTCTCCGTTTGAAAGCCCGCGTATCCCTATCTTGCAATTCATTTCCCGACAATTAAGGGCGGCAAAGATATAAAATTTTTCAATATTCCGAAATTGTTTTGGACTTTTTTTATTGCATTCTCCTGCGCTTTCTCTCGTTCTCGTCCAAAATAATCTTCCTCAGACGCATGAAGTGAGGAGTCACCTCCACCAGCTCGTCCTCCTGAATATACTCCAAAGCCTCCTCGAGGGAGAACTTGATGGGAGGCGGCAGCATCACCTTCTCGTCGGAGCCGGATGCCCTCATATTGGTCAGTTTCTTGGTCTTGCAGATGTTGATGGCCAGATCGCTCGCCCTTGTATGCTCGCCGACCACCTGACCGGCATAGATCTCCTCGCCCGGATCGATGAAGAAGCGGCCGCGGTCCTGGAGCTTATCCATGGCGTAAGCCACTGAGAGACCGGTCTCGAGGGAGACGAGGGAGCCGTTGTTGCGCTTCTCTATCTCGCCTTTGTACGGCTCGTAACCCTTGAAGCGGTGGGCCACTACGGCCTCGCCCTGTGTTGCTGTCATCAGGTTGCTTCTCAGACCGATAAGGCCTCTCGACGGTATGTCGAACTCCAGATGGGCCCTGTCTCCACGGGTCTCCATGTGGGTCAGGGAGGCCTTGCGGCGGGTTGATATCTCGATGGCCTTGCCGACCATGTCCTCGGGCAGGTCGATAGTCAGCAGCTCTATGGGTTCGCAGCGTACTCCGTTGATATTCTTGTCGATGACCTTGGGCTGGCCGACCTGCAGCTCGAAGCCCTCGCGGCGCATCGTTTCGATAAGGATCGACAGATGCAGCACACCTCGGCCGTACACTATAAAGGAATCGGCACCCAGTCCGGGCTTTACCCTCAGCGCCAGATTCTTCTCCAACTCTTTCTCCAGTCGTTCCTTCAGATGCCTGGAGGTCACGTACTTGCCGTCGCGGCCGAAGAAAGGGGAATCGTTGATGGTAAACAGCATGCTCATCGTAGGCTCATCCACGGTGATGGGCGGCAGAGCCTCCGGATTCTCGAAATCGGCCACCGTATCGCCTATCTCGAAGTCCTCCAGGCCGACTACAGCGCAGATATCCCCGCACTCCACCTTCTCGGCGCTCTTCTTCTCCAGTCCCTGGAATACCATCAGGTCCTTGATCTTCTGCTTCTCAACCGTGCCGTCCTTCTTGCAGAGGGAGATCTGCATGCCGGCCGTCAGGGCTCCGCGGCTGACCCTGCCCACCGCGATACGTCCCACGTAGGGCGAATATTCGAGGGAGGAAATCAGCATCTGGGGAGTGCCCTCCACATACTTGGGCGCCGGTATCTCAGCCACGATAGTGTCCAGCAGAGGGATGATGTCACCCGTGGGCTTGCGCCAGTCCAGGGACATCCAGCCCTGCTTGGCACTGCCGTAGACGGTCTTGAAGTCCAGCTGCTCCTCAGTGGCGTTGAGCGAGAACATCAGGTCGAAGACCTGCTCGTTGACCTCGTCTGGACGGCAGTTGGGCTTGTCCACCTTGTTGATCACCACGATAGGCTTCTTGCCCATCTCTATGGCCTTCTGCAGCACGAAGCGGGTCTGCGGCATGGTGCCCTCGAAGGCATCCACCAGCAGCAGTACTCCGTCCGTCATGTTGAGCACCCTCTCGACCTCGCCTCCGAAATCGGCGTGGCCCGGAGTGTCTATGATATTGATCTTGATACCCTTGTACGGCACCGATACGTTCTTGGCGAGGATAGTGATACCTCTCTCACGCTCCAGATCGTTGTTGTCCAGAATCAGGTCGCCCCCGTGCTTTCCGTCCTCCCGGACGAGCTTCGCCTGATATATCATTCTGTCCACCAGAGTGGTCTTACCGTGGTCGACATGGGCGATGATGGCTATATTTCTTACGTTTTGCATATTCGGGGCGCAAAATTAATTGAAATTTATTTACATTTGCACCCTGACATTAAATTTTAACAGTAACCCACCACACACCATGACGGAGAAGATCATAATCCTCGATTTCGGCTCACAGGTCACCCAGCTTATCGGCCGCAGACTCAGGGAGCTGAACGTTTATTGCGAAATCCATCCATTCAACAGGATACCCGCCCTCGACGACAGCGTCCGCGGCGTGGTCCTCTCGGGCAGCCCCTGGTCCGTCCGCGACCCGAAGGCCCCCTCCCCCGATCTCTCCGGCATCAAGGGCCGCTTTCCCATGCTCTGCATCTGCTACGGCGCCCAGTACATCGCCCACCGCTACGGCGGGGAGGTCAATCCCTCCATCGCCCGGGAGTACGGCCGCGCCATCATGCATATCAAGGAACAATGCCCCCTGTTCGAGGGCATTCCCTCCGACTCGCAGGTCTGGATGTCCCACGGTGACACCATCGCCCGTCTCCCCGAAGGCGCGGAGGTCATAGCCTCCACCGACGACGTGGTCAACGCAGCCTATCATATAAAAGGTGAGCAGACCTGGTGCGTCCAGTTCCACCCGGAGGTCTATCATTCGGCCTACGGACCTCAGATTTTAGAGAACTTCGCCATGCGCATCTGCGGATGCAAGGGCGACTGGACTCCCGCCTCCTTCATCGAAAGCTCCATTGAGTCCTTAAGGGAGAAAATAGGTCAGGACAATGTCATCCTCGGCCTCTCCGGCGGAGTCGACTCCTCCGTGGCGGCTGTCCTGCTGCACAGGGCCATCGGACGGCAGCTGCACTGCATCTTCGTCAACAACGGACTGCTGCGCAAGGACGAGTACGAGTCCGTGCTGGCCTCCTACCAGGACATGGGGCTCAACGTACGCGGAGTGGACGCCACCGAGCTCTTCCTAAAGGCCCTCGAGGGCATATCCGACCCCGAGGCCAAGCGCAAGGCCATCGGCCGCACCTTCATCGAGGTCTTCGACGCAGAGGCTCACAAGATAGAGAACGCATCCTGGCTTGCCCAGGGCACCATATATCCGGACGTGATAGAATCCACCTCCGTCAACGGTCCCTCACAGACCATCAAGTCCCACCACAATGTAGGCGGTCTTCCGGAGGAAATGAACCTCAAGATCGTCGAGCCCCTGCGCTCCCTATTCAAGGACGAGGTCCGCCGCGTAGGCCGCGCCCTCGGCATCGAGAACTCCCTCATCTCCCGCCATCCCTTCCCCGGCCCCGGCCTCGGCATCAGGGTGCTCGGCGAGGTGACCCGCGAGAAACTGGAGATACTGCGCAACGCCGACGCCATCTACATCGACGCCCTCCGCTCCACCCCGGCCCCAGAAGGCTGGCAGCCCGCATCCGGAGCAGCGGCCACAGGCGGCACAGAGACAGGTGAGGGCTTCCTGACCCTCTACGACTGCATCTGGCAGGCCGGAACGATCCTCCCTCCCGTACGCAGCGTGGGAGTCATGGGCGACGAGCGCACCTACGAGTACACCATCGCCCTCAGGGCAGTGGTCTCCACCGACGGCATGACCGCCGACTGGGTACACCTCCCCTACGACTTCCTGGCAAAAGTCTCCAACGACATCATAAACAAAGTGCGGGGAGTGAACCGCGTCGTCTACGACATCTCGTCCAAGCCCCCCGCAACTATCGAGTGGGAGTAAATTCCTACTTGCCGCTCTCCAGGAAGGTGCGGATATTCTCCTCGAGAACTTCCACCAGGCGGATACGGGCCTCGATGCTGGTCCAGCCGATGTGCGGCGAGAGAATCAGTTTTGACGGGTCCTTAACTCCAGCGATGTAGGGATGGTCTATGGGCAGGGGCTCGGTCTCGAATGTATCGACCGCTGCTCCGGCTATCAGGCCCTCGTTGAGGGCGCGTACCAGGTCGTTCTCGTTGATGATACCACCGCGGGAGCAGTTGACGATATAGGCTCCGGGCTTCATCCGGCCCAGCTCCGTGTATGTGATAAGGTCTCTTGTCTTAGGATTCAGAGGGCAGTTGACCGACACTACATCACTTCCGCCCAGCAGCTCCTCAAGACTCACACAGGGATAGGTCCTGCAGTGTCCGGTTCCGGAAGTCGAGTAGTAGGACACCTCCATCCCGAAGGCCGTGGCTAATTCAGCCACCCGCGAGCCGATATTGCCCATGCCGATGATACCCATCTTCTTGCCCTTGAGTTCCCAGAAGGGATTCAGCACATCGGAGAACATCCCGCTGCGGGAGTACCGTCCGTCGTGGCAGATCTCATTGAAATACATCCCGTGTCCCACCATATTGAGGATGTGCATGAAGCACACCTGGGCCACGCTCTCGGTCGAGTACGCCGGCACGTTCTTGACCGGTATGCCCTTAGAGGCCGCATAGTCCACGTCCACACAGTTGACTCCGGTGGCCGCCACGCAGATAAGTTTCAGATTGCGGGCCGCGTCTATCTCGTCCCGGTAGACCTTCACCTTGTTGGTTATCACGATATCGCAGTCAGCCACCCTCAAAGCGGCCTCGCCCGGCTTAGTAGCATCATAAAACACCGTCTCTCCGAACTGCCTGAGTCCGTCCAAAGAGACATCCTTGCCGACAGTAGCGGCATCTAAGAAAACGATCTTCATACAGTTGTCAGTTTAAAATTCTGTAGCAAATTTAGAATCTTTGACGATTTCTTCCAATATTCTGCGTATCTTTGTAAAGATATCATTCTAAACTATCAAACATGAAAACACTTATACTGACTCTCGCTGTCATGCTATGTGCTGTGACAGCCTCAGCCGAAGAGGTCCCTCAACCATCCGGGGCTCTTGTCAACTACCATTTCGACAATACCATCGAAGACCTGACAAACTGGCTCACACTTCAGACCTACGATCCCAAAACCAATTCTTTCTCTCCTGTCGAAGACCCGAAGTTCGCAAAGGACGGAGGTCTCGTCCTCGACCGCTACTACACTATTGACGGTCTGTCCTTAAGACGGCATAGCAGCCAGACCTTAGTTGTACGTCTGCGCATAGGCAAGCCGGTTGACGACGAGGGTCCCATCCTGAGGTTCGGTTCGGAAGACAACGTCCGCAAAGATGGAATGTATCTCTTCGAGGCTGACGGAAAAGACATCATCATCGAGGGTATAAACTCTGATACCGATGAACGGCACAGATATAAGATGGAACTGCCCAAAACCGAAAAATCCGGATACCTTACATTCGTGCTGACATACCACGGCCGTCACTGCAGTCTTTATGTAGGCGACAAAAAATGCTCTTTCTCCATCGACGAAGAGTTTGCGGAGTCGAACCAGGGCAACCTGGTGCTCTGCCCGTCCAAAAACGGAGCAGTAACCGATGTAGTATTCTACAACAAGGCTTTGTCTGACAGGGATGTACAGGCATTCACCGGCAAGGAAGTCAGGCACGACCTGGAGATAGGCGAGAAGGAAGGCTTCAACATCCTGGACCTGCTCTGGCCCGTCATATTCATCACCCTGAACTACTATCTTGCCTCCACCGCAGCAAAGAAACGCCGCGAAAAGATGGCCGAGGGTGTAAAGTTCCGCTTCAACGGCAACGTGATAATAATTTTCATCACCTCTGTAGGTATAATCGGATACCTCTACATCATGATACGTGGAGGCGGGGTATTCATTTCAATGCTCGCAGGTATCCTGCAGATAATTGTCAGTCTCGTAGCCTATATCCTCATCTCATACCGTCCCATATCGCAGGAGGAGCTGGAAGCAGAGCAGAAGATGCGCGAGGCTGAGGAGGCGAGAATGCGCGCGGCGGGAGTCAAGGAACCGGGTCTTAAAGAAGAACTCATGAAGTTCATCTCCATGTGCCTGAACAGCGCAGGCAAACTCGCCGGCAAAGGTCTTGAAAGAGTCGGAGAGGCCATGGCCAACTCGGCTCAAGTCGAAGAGACATACCACAACGGTATTCTCGTCAAACGCGAGAATACTACGGATCCAGTCTCGTTTCTGACACCTCTGATAGGAATTTTTATAGCAGGAGGCTTACTCTTCTTCATAGTAATAAGTTTAATCCTTATGGCTACACAGTTGGTAATCGCTGCCATGTCGTTCCTGCCGCTCTACATGTTCATCTCCAACCGCCGCAAATACGACATCCTTAAATAAAGCAGTCCAGTTTCAGGTTGCTGGCGTGGATTGAGAGAGATGACCGGCCATGCTGCAAAAGAGTTCTCCACTATTATCAGGACTGATGCGAATCCTTATAATATCCAAAGGGGTGGAAAAACGCATTAAGGAGCTTTATCCCCAGCTGAATCTGCTCTTTCTCGATTTCGACAGCAACACTTCAGAAGTAAACATCTACAACAGATGCCGTTTTTTTCCTACTTTTGTCTAAAAATACTACGGATATGAAGACCCTGATACTCTCATGCGACATGGGCGGCGGACACAACTCCGCAGCCAAGGCTCTCGCCCAGTGGGGAGAGCGCAACGGCATACCGTGCGAGATAGCCGACACCCTCTCGTTCATCAGCACCGACTTCTCCAGGACAATGTCGGACCTGTACATCTTCACCACCAAGAGCAATCTGATAAAGGTCATCTACAGGACAGGAGAGATCGTACCCCGCTCGCGCAGAGTCAAGTCCCCCGTCTACGTTGCCAATAAGATCTACTGCAAGCGCCTCTGCGACCACATCATCGAGGGCGGTTTCACCTCCGTCATCTGCACCCATGTCTTCCCGGCAGAGGCCATGACAGCCCTGCGCCGTGCCGGCCTGCTGCCATCCGGCCTCAGGACCGTTTTCGTCCAGACCGACTACGATGCACTGACGCTGATGAAGGACCTCGAGGTGGACGGCATCGTCATCCCGCACCCTCACCTTATAGAAGAATGTGTCGCCATCGGAGCCCGTCGGGAACTGCTGTATCCGTTCGGGATCCCCGTCAGCGAGGAATGCTGGAAGCACGTAGAAAAGAGCGCTGCGAGGGAGGAATGCGCCGCCCTATTCTCCGGCAGCGGTCACATCTGCATCAGCGCCGGATGGTATCTTATAATGTCCGGCAGCATGGGCTTCGGCAAGACCGGGGAGCTCATCAGGACAATTCTGGAGGCCGAGGGACGCGGAGTGGAAATCCTGGCCGTCTGCGGCAGCAACACCAAACTCCGCAACCGCCTCTGCAAGGATTTCGGCGAAAATGCCAATGTCCACCCCATCGGCTTCACCGACCGCGTTCCCCTGCTCATGGACGCCTGCGACGTGCTCTTCACCAAGCCCGGCGGCCTGTCCAGCACCGAAGCAGCAGCCAAGCGCATTCCCCTGATCCATACGGCACCCATACCTGGCTGCGAGACCGACAACGCCCGCTTCTTCCACTACCACGGCATGTCCTACAGCACCACTGACACCGCTCAGCAGGCAGCCGTCGCCCGCCGCCTCTGCTCCGATAAAAAATTCAGGGAAGGCATGACCGCCGCTCAGGCAGCCAATACCTTCCCCGATACTTCAGAACAGATTTTCAATCTGCTGAGATAACACTACCGGCCGTTCCACTTGAGAGCCTTGAAGAGCTCTACCACCACGAGGGGAACGAGGGCCAGGAGGACGATGATGCCCCACTGATTGAGGTTCATGGAGACGAACTCGAAGGCACTCATCAGAGGCGCGATCAGCAGCACCGCTAAGGTCAGCACGAGAGACATCAGCAGGGCGAAGATCAGCGGCTTGTTGTTCAGGATGTTGAACTTGAAGCGGGACTCAGTGTTGGAGTGCAGGTTTCCGGCGTGCACGAGCTTGGCCATAATCAGCGAGGTGAAGGCCATGGTCTGACCGAGGGCCTCGCCGCCCTGATTCTTACCAATGATAAAGGCTGTGAGGGTAATGGCCGTCACCATAAGGCCCTGGTAGCTGATGCGCCAGATCATGCCGCGGTCCATGAACTGCTTGCCCTTGCCGCGGGGGCTCTTGCTCATCACGTCCTTTGCGGCAGGGTCGAGACTCAGGGCCAGGGCCGGGAAGGTCTCGCTGACGAGGTTGATCCACAGGATGTGTATAGGCAGCAGGGGGATACCCATGTTGAATATTGACGTAATGAAGAGCAGAATCACCTCTCCGAGGTTCGTAGACAGCAGGAAGAGAATGGTCTTGAGGATGTTGTCGTAGATACGGCGGCCTTCGGAAACGGCGGAGACGATGGTCACGAAGTTGTCGTCCTGGAGCACCATGTCCGAAGCGTCCTTGGCCACCTCCGTGCCGGTGATGCCCATCGACACTCCGATGTCGGCCTTCTTGAGAGCCGGGGCGTCGTTGACACCGTCACCCGTCATGGCCACGATCTCACCCCTCTTCTGCCAGGCCGTCACGATACGTTCCTTCTGCTCGGGAGCGATACGGGCGTAGACCGAATATTTGTCCACATTTGCATCGAAATATGCGTCATCGAGCTTTTCAAGGTCAGTACCGGTGATGGCCAGGTCGCCCTCCTGGAAGATGCCGATCTTCTTGGCTATGGCCAGGGCCGTCACCTTGTGGTCACCGGTAATCATAACGGGACGGATACCCGCGCTGCGGCATTCTGCGATGGCGCCGATGACCTCCTCGCGCTCGGGGTCGATCATTCCGACCATACCGACGAAGATCAGGCCGCGCTCGACCTCCTCCATTTCTGAGGATACCTGCTCCATGGGCCTGTAAGCCATTGCCAGCACCCTGAGGGCCGACTCGGCCATGGCCTCGTTGCGCTTCTGCAGGTCCACGATATCGGATGTGGTTATCTCGCGTACTCCGTCGGCAGTCTCTATCCGGTCGCAGACGGAGAGGATCTCGTCCAGACCGCCCTTGACATTGGCCCTGAGGGAGCCGTCCTCCATGCGGTTGATGGTCGTCATCCTCTTGCGGGAGGAGTCGAATGCCACCTCTCCTACCCTCGGGCAACGGGCCTCAAGCTCATCCTTGACCACACCCTGCTTTGCTCCGAGGTCTATCAAGGCTATCTCTGTAGGGTCGCCCACCTTGGTAGTGGTGCCGTCGCTGTTCTTGACCACCTTGGCGTCGCAGCAGAGCACGGCTACCGACACTAATCGGTCGATATTGCCGCTGACCGCATAATCCTCCACCACCGTCATCTGGTTCTTGGTCAGAGTACCGGTCTTGTCGGAGCAGATAACGGTAGTACAGCCGAGGGTCTCCACAGAGGGCAGCTTGCGGATGATGGCGTTGTGCCTGGCCATGCGGCGCACACCCATAGACAGGATGATGGTCGAGATAGCCGGCAGTCCCTCGGGAATGGCCGCTACTGCCAGGGAAATAGCCACCATGAACATGCTGATGACCGGACGGCCGTAGAGCACGCCGATAAGGAATATCACAGCGCAGATTACAATGGAGGCGATGCCTATCACCTTGCCGAGCTTCTCCAGGCGCACCTGCATCGGAGTCTGGGTATCGGAATCGCGGTTGAGCATATTGGCTATCTTGCCTATCTCGGTGTTCATACCCGTACCCACTACGATGCCCCTGCCGCGGCCGAAGGTCACCACTCCGCTGGAGAACGCCATGTTCTTCCGGTCTCCCAGGGGAACTTCCGTCTCCGCTATGGTCTCGGGAGACTTCTCCACCGGCACGGACTCACCGGTCATGGACGACTCCTGTATGCTCATGTTCACCGACTCGGTTATCCTGATATCGGCCGGCACGATGTCGCCCACTTCCAGAACTACGATGTCGCCGGGCACCACGTCCTCCACATTGACGATGTAGGACTCCCCGCCACGGATGACCTTGGCCATGGGGGCTGCCATCTTCTTGAGGGCGTCCATCGACTTCTGGGCCTGGAATTCCTGATAAGCGCCGATAAAGGCATTGAGCAGCAGGATACCCATTATAATATAGGTATCTAAAAGACCCTCGCCCGTCCGGACACCCATGACGCCGGAAATCACGGCGGCTATAATCAGCAGGATGATAAGAAAACTCTTGAACTGCTCGAGGAACATCACGATGAACGGACGCCCCTTCTTCTGCACCAGCGTGTTCTTGCCGTACTTCTCAATCCGTGCGGCTATACCGTCGGGACTCAGTCCCCGCTCCGCATCGGTCTGAAACTCCTTCGAGACTTCCTCGATGGAATGGTTGTAATATTGCTTCATATCTTAGGAATTAAATCGGCTGCAAAATTGACACTTCATTCCGTATAAATTGTTATGTTTGCAGCAGAAAAAATGTAGAAAAAGTCGGATTTCAGCATGAATTCGGAGCAAAAGGGCTTTACCATAGGACTGTGCACCGCCGGAAAGCGGGAACTGCGCATCAGCGGACGGAGCTGGGAAATAGTTCCCGGCTGCCTCTTTATCCTGCTGCCCCAGCAGTTCACAGAGGACATATCCTGCTCAGGGGACTTCAGCGCCAGGACCCTCAGCGCCTCCCTCGAAGCCATCCTGGAGCATCCCAGCCCGGTGGACATCAACATTCTCAACATCACATTCCTGCACCCGGTCATCCGTCTCAGCGAAGAAAGAGCCGCCGGCCTCCTGGAATACTACGATTTCATCAGCAGACACACCGGAAGAAGCGACAACGTCTACGACAAGGAGCTCCACAAGACCCTGCTCTACGCCCTCATGCTCGAGATCAGCGACATCTACCGGGGCATCTCCGGAGACCGGAGCGAGGTGACCAAGCCCCGTCAGGAACAGCTCACCGACGACTTCTTCAGGCTGCTGACCGCCCACTACCGCAGCGAGCACAACGTGGCCTTCTATGCCGGCCGGCTCAACCGCACCCCGAAATATTTTTCCGAGGCCATCCGCCGCATCAGCGGACGCTCCGTATCCGACTGGATAGCCACCATGCTGCTGAGCGACAGCAAGCTGCTGCTCCAGACCACAGACATGACCATACTGGAGATATCGGAGGAGCTGGGATTTTCCAGCCCGTCGGTCTTCGTGCAGTTCTTCCGCCACCATACCGGCACCACCCCGCTGCAGTACCGCAAACAGCTATAGCAGAGGGCTTACCAGACGGGCCACGGACTCGTAGAATTTATTGCGCCTGGGGCGCCTGTGCCACTTGGCCTTTGTAACCAACGTACAACGGGACAGATCCTTGCGGAACTGATCCTCTATAGTCTTGGCGCACTCCGGATCGTAGATGACTGAAGTGACCTCGAAATGGTGCTCCAGGCTGCGGTTGTCCATATTGGCCGAACCGATGATGCAGTACTCCCCGTCGATGCTGAGCACCTTCGAGTGATTGAACCCGCGCTTGAAGAGATATACCTTGACTCCGGCGTCAATCAGCTCCGAGATATAGGACATCGTGCCCCAGTTGGTCAGCCAGGTATCGGAGCGCTCCGGTATCATCAGCGAGACCGTAACGTCGGACAGGGCCGTTATCTTTATCGCATTGAGAATAGTCTCGGAAGGAATGAAATACGGTGTGATGATGCAGATATGGTCCCGGGCCTTGGTGATGGCCGTGAAGTAGCACTGCATGATGGCAGCCCAGTCGCTGTCCGGTCCTGAGGCGATGATCTGCGCATAGTAGCGGCTGCCCCCCGCCGTGCCGGCCGCCAGCAGTTCCTTGTCCTTCGCATCGACGTAAGGGTAATATTTGCGGCGCCGCCCTAAATTCTTGTTCAGGATAAAATACCGGTCGAGCAGGAAGGTAGCCTGCAGCGACATCACCGACATCCCCTCTATGCGGACATGGGTATCCCTCCACTCGGGGAATTCCCCTCCGTCAAAATAGCGGTCCGCGATATTGCACCCTCCAAGGAAGCCGATGTGCCCGTCCACGACCAGAATCTTGCGGTGGTTGCGGTAATTGACGATGGGCGGAAGGAAGAAGAGCCGGAACGGGGAGAAATTGAGAATTTCCACCCCTGCCTCCTGCAGCTCCCCCAGGAACTTCTTGCCCAGACGCCGTCCTCCGAACCCGTCGTACATCATCCGGACCTCCACCCCCTCCCGGGCCTTGGCCATCAGCACCTCCTTGAAGGCATTGCCCACCCTGTCGTCCTCGATGATGAACGACTGCAGGTGGATATGGGTCTTAGCCCCGCGCATCGCCTCGAGCATGGCGGAGAGAGCCTCCTTTCCGGAAAAATATATCTGTACGCTGTCATTGGCCGAGAGCAGGCTGTAGGCGCTGCGGATATTCTGCACCACGAGCTTGTGGTGGCGCCTCACCTCCTGCGGGATATTCTCCCTGTCCTCGAACTTCTCCAACATCTCCTTGCACAGCTCCTTCCTCAGCCCGAGGTCCCTCGCTCCCTTGCGGGAGAACATCTTGTCCTTGCGGAAATTGCGGCCGAAGAAAAAATACAGGATGATGCCGATATACGGCAGAAGCATCATCACCATCACCCAGGAAAGGGTCTTGACCGGATCCCTCTTGCTGGAAATCAGCATAATGGAGGAGTACACCGCTATCGCAATGTTCAGCAGGTACAGGAGTGAGGTGAATACAGGCCAGAGTCTAGTGAATGTCATGAGCTACTTCCTCCCGATATAAAGGCAGGACACTCCTCCGGTCATGGACCTGGCGGTCACATCCCTGAATCCCCCTTCGGAAAGCTCCGCGCGGAACTTCTCCGGCGCGGGAAAATCGAAGGAGGACTCCGGCAGATAGGAATAGGCATACGCCTGTTTGGAGACGAGGCGGCCTACGGCCGGAAGAATATTCTTGAAGTACAATGTGTAAATGCCCCGCCACAGTCTGTTGCGGGGTATGGAGAACTCTGCGATGGCAAGCATGCCCCCATCCTTGAGGACGCGGTGCAGCTCGCGGATGCACTGCGCCCGCTTGTCGAAATTCCGGATACCGAAAGCTATCGTAACCGCATCGAAACTTTCGTCGGCGAAGGGCAGTTCCGAGGCATCCCCGTAACGGAAATCTATTCCGGGTGCCTTCTTCCTGGCCAGGGCCAGCATGTTCTCCGATATATCGGCACCTACTACATCGAGTCCCTTTCGCCTCAGGGCTATAGAGACGTCACCTGTCCCGCAGGCCATGTCCAGGACCTTGACTTCTCCGCCTCTGAGAGCACAGAACGAGGATACTGCACGCACCAGACGTCTCCTCCAGGAACGGTCTATCCCGAAGGAGAGAAGATGATTCAGTCTGTCGTACACCGGGGCGATGGAATCGAACATCGAGGAGATCGTCTCCCGGCTCTTGTTAAGCTGTCTTTCCGGCATATTCCGAGATAAAACCGTAGGAATGGTCGTCCATCCTCAGCTCACCCTTGGTGACATGGCCGAGGAGAGTGGTCTCGATCCCGTGGTTGAACATAAAGTTGACGAAATCTCCTTCCTGATCGTTGTTTACGGAGACGATAGCCACGTACTTCGTATTGCCGTAGAGAAACTCCTCGTCAGTGAGGTCGGAGTCACCAGTAATATCGAAGCCAAGGGACTTGTCCCTGCAGCACTCGACCAGCGAATGAAAGATACCCTTTCCGGATATGCGGTGGAGGGAGGTGATAAAGCCCGAATCGATGCTCGAGTTCAGGTAATCCACTGCCTCCGAGGACGTTAC
>DVHI01000007.1 GCA_018712275.1 Candidatus Coprenecus avistercoris
CCGGCATCTTCTCCTGGGAGGTTATAGGTATCAGCCAGAAACAGGGAGATATCCATATTCACGATGAGAATTTTGATAATTTTCAGTTGCATTATGAGAACCACAATGATAAACAGACGGACTATCGCATAATCAGCCGCAAACAGGCTGCCGTCATTGATCGCCGCAGGTGGGCAGATCCTTGGGGATTTGCCCTGGACAAAGGAATCATGGTTCTCTCGAGAGTAAATGAGAACAGCCGTGAGACAGTAGAGGTTACCTCCGCTAACCGCGAGCAGTTCGCCCTGCCAGAGGTGCCCGCCCTCGAACTGGAATAATGAATATGAACTGAAAAATACAATAGTCGCCTATGAAACGAAAATACTTCGCAATACTCACCGCAGCCGCAGTGCTGGCCTGCATCAGTGTTGCTGAGATCTTCGCTCTGCCATTGCATGCTCATAGCGTAGATGTATGCACACCGGATTCCCCGGCAAGGGACACTGTACGGCAGTCATTGGTTCATGCCGTCGTGACAGGGCGCGTGACGGACTCCGGCACCGGTGAGCCTGTCCCGGGGGCGAATGTGATGCTGCAGACTGCTGACGGCAGAGCGCTTTATGGCTTCACGACCACGGACAGGGACGGCCGGTACAGCTTCGAGTACAGTCTCAGGGCGGATTCCGTCAGGGTAATGATTACGGGGTTCAATATCCGCAAGGTCTGGAGGAACGTCCCTCTTGCCGCCTCCGTCACGGCCGACTTCCAGGCCGAATTTGAGAGACTTCAACTCAACGAGGTAACCGTTACCGCCGAACCGATAAGGCGCCGCGGCGACACCCTCAGCTACCTTGTCGGTTCCTACATCGACACCCTCACCGACAGGGCCATCGGGGACGTGCTCCGCAAGATGCCGGGCATAGATGTCTCCGAATCCGGACAGATATGGTACAACAACCGCCCCATCAACAAGTTCTACATCGAGGGTCTGGACCTCATGGGCGGACGCTACGGTGTAGCCGTCAACAACGTCCGGGCCCGTGACATCTCCCGCGTGGAAGTCCTCGAGAACCACCAGCCGATCAAGGCCCTCAAGGACATGGAATTCTCTCCCGACGCGGCCATCAACCTGCGCCTGAAGGACGGTGCGAAGGGCAGCCTCATCGCCACTCTCTCCCTCGGCGGGGGTTATAAGCCCTGGATGTGGAACGGGGAGCTGGCCATAATGCTCTTCACCGGCAAGTACCAGATGATGATCACCGTCAAGTCCAACAACTCCGGGGACGACGTGAGCTCCGAGCTGACATCATTTTACGACAGTTTCCAGAAGGAGCACCCGCCCCTCTCCGTGCATCTTCCAGCCCTGCCCGACACTGACCGCGAAAGGTATATGGACAACCTCACCCATGCCGTATCCATCAACAACATAGTCCGCCTCGGTGACAGTACGGACAATGACAATACCCTCAACATCAACGCCATCTACCTCCACGACCGCCAGCAGTATAACTCCTCGTCCCTGACCACCTACTATCTTCCGGACGGACAGCCGCCCCTGGAGATAGACGAGACCACCTCCGCGACCGAGCTTTCGGACGGGGCTGAGATCAAACTGCGCTACAATCTCAACAACGAGAGGATATACCTGAACGAGCAGATAGCCTTCGGGGCCGAGTGGAACCGCAACAGCGGCAGTGTCCTCAGCGACGGCACACCGGTGGAGCAGTCCATGACCGTCAGTCCCCAGCTCCGTCTCCAAAACGACCTGGGTTTCGTGAAGGTCCTGAAAGGGAACATACGCCTGAACTTTTCCTCCCGCATCTTCGCCTCCTCCCTTCCCTCCACGCTCCGGATCACTCCTCTGCTCTACCCGGAAATATTCGGCTATGACCAGAACGCACAGGATGCAGTCCAGATCATGGACAGCCGCAAGCTGTACACCCGGAACATATTGTCTTTCAGTAAAGGCTTTAAGGGCGGGCTGGACCTCTTCGTGTCCGCTGGAGCGGTGGCTGACATACAGGGCATGACCAGCGGTCTGACTCCAGGAGATGGCATTGCACCGGCTGACTCCATGCGCAACGACATGTACTATCACAAAATAGACGCCATGGCCAATGCCGGCCTGACCTACAGATACAGGGGATTCCGCATAACCGGAGGACTTGGGCTGACGTATTCAGACCTGCTTGTCAGGGACAAGGTTCAGGGTAATGACCGCAGGCTCGGGAAATTGCTTTTCAATCCCAATATAAGCATGGACGTGGAGATTACTCCGAATCTCAAGCTACTGGCTTCAGGAGCTCTTATCAACAACTTGGGGGCACCGTCAAGCATATACAGCGGATACATCATGACGGACTACCGTATAATAGGCAGCCGCAACGGTGACATCGCTCATGGCCGTTACCAGACTTACTCTGCAGAGTTGCGTTATGCCGATGCCCTGCTGTCTCTCTTCGGCTCGGTCAGGGCGGATTACTGGCGCAGCCGCTCAAACCTCATGTACGGCACCGAGTACATCGGTTCCCTCAGCCGTATCGGGACATACAGCATAGACAACCTGTCTCAGGGCTGGGGGATAGAGGGCAAGATAGAGAAACGTTTCGACGCCATATCCACCACGGTGGGTATCCCGGTGGAATTCCGCCGAACCTGGATGGACGTTATGCGCCAGAACGAGGTGATGCCGGTGTCCACATGGAGCCTTCCGGTGGGGCTGGAGGTGTCGTCCCGCCTGGCCAGGTCAGCGTTCATGGAATACTACATCCGCTATGTCCGCTCCTCCAGCAGCACGCGGGACGAGGTTTTCTCCCCGATAAACGCCCTGCATCAGAGGCTCGGGTTCAATTTTGTGTTCTTCAAGCGGCTGTCCCTCAATATCAGCGGCGAGCACTACCTGAACGACGCCATCACCTCTGGCAGCCGCAACATCTTCTTCCTCGACGCCTCCATCTCGTACAGGACCCGGAGGATGGAGTACGTCCTCGAAGGGCGCAACCTGCTGAACACCGGCACGTACAACCAGCGCGTCTGGTCCGACATCACCAACTACCAGTACAACTATCTTCTCAGACCCGTATCGGTTATGTTCAAGATAAGGTTCAGTATAGGATCTTAATTCAGTATTTTACACCGATGAAAAAGTTTCCTTCCTACCGCCAGCTTGACAGTATGGACTGCGGCCCGACCTGCCTGCGTATCATCGCCTCGCACTACGGGCGCAGCTGGTCCTTGCAGACCCTGCGCGAGAGATGCCACATCTCCCGCGAGGGAGTCTCGCTGCTGGGTATCAGCGACGCGGCGGAGGCGGTGGGGTTCCGCACCATGGGCGTGAAGCTGACGTTCGGACAGCTGTGTGAGGAGGCCGTGCTGCCGTGCATCGTACACTGGAGGCAGAACCACTTCGTCGTGGTCTACCGCATAGAGCGCCGGCGCGGCAGGACCTGGGTACACGTCTCCGACCCGGCCTCCGGACTGCTCCGCTACACCCGGGAGCAGTTCCTGAAATCATGGATATCAATCCGTGGAGAAGATACCGTGGACAGTCCGGCCGAAGGACTGGGCATCGCCCTGCTGCTGGAGCCGACCCCGAAGTTCTACGAGGAGAAGGGGGAGGAGGAGAGGCGGCCGGGATTCCGGGGCATGCTGGAGTATCTCCGCCCATACAGGCAGTTCATCGTCCAGCTCCTGCTGGCCATGCTCACCGGCAGCATCATCAGCCTCATCCTGCCGTTCCTGACCCAGTCCGTCATCGACACCGGCATCGGCACGGGCGACCTCAACTTCATAGTGGTGATACTCGTCGCACAGGTGGTGCTCGTCCTGGGCCAGATGGCCAACGAGCTGATCCGCAGCTGGCTGATGCTGCACATGACCACCCGCGTGAGCATCTCCCTCATCTCCGACTTCCTGGCCAAGCTGATGCGCCTGCCCATCTCGTTCTTCGACTCGAAGATGACCGGCGACATCATGCAGCGCATCGGGGACCACAGCCGTATCCAGACCTTCCTGACGGGCTCTCTGCTGAGCATCGTCATGGCCGCCGTGACGTTCGTGGTCTACTCCGCTGTCATGGGCGGCTACGACCTGAGGATCCTCGGCATCTTCATCCTCGGCAGCGCCCTGTACATCGGATGGGTGCTGCTCTTCCTCAGGCGCAGGCGCAAGCTGGACTACATGCGCTTCCAGGAGGCGGCGGCCAACCAGAGCAGCATCGTGCAGCTCATCGCGGGGATGCAGGACATAAAGCTCAACGGCTGCGAGAGGCAGAAGCGCTGGGAGTGGGAGCGCATCCAGGCGCGCCTGTTCAACGTCAGCGTGAAGGGCCTCGCCCTCGGGCAGACGCAGCAGGTGGGCGGCACCTTCATAGACCAGATCAAGAACGTGCTCATCTCGTTCCTCGCGGCCAAGGCGGTCATCGACGGGGACATGACCCTCGGTATGATGACCGCCATGCAGTACATCATCGGCCAGCTCAACGCCCCCATATCGCAGTTCATCGGCTTCGTGCAGGAGGCGCAGGACGCGAAGATATCGCTGGAGCGCCTGGGCGAGATACAGGAGCGCGGGGACGAGGAGGACACGGAAAAGGACTACATCCGCGAGATACCCGCCGGTGCGGACATCGAGTTCAGGAATGTGGATTTCCAGTACAACGGCCCGCACTCGGAGAAGGTGCTGGACGGTGTGAGCGTGACCATACCGCACGACAGGGTCACGGCCATCGTCGGGGCCTCGGGCAGCGGCAAGACCACCATGGTGAAGATGATGCTGGGCTTCTACGAGCCGGTCTCCGGGGAGGTGCTGCTGGGCGGACGCCGCATCGGGGACTACAGTCCATCGGTGTGGAGGGAGCAGTGCGGCACCGTGATGCAGGAGGGCTTCGTATTCTCCGACACGATAGCCGACAACATAGGGGTGTCCGACGAGAACCCGGACATGGATCGGGTGCGTCAGGCCGTGGAGACGGCCAACATAGGGGACTTCATTGACGGCCTGCCCCTGAGGTACAACACCAAGATAGGAGCCGAGGGCAACGGGGTCAGCACCGGGCAGAAGCAGCGTCTTCTCATAGCCCGCGCCGCATACCGCGACGCCCGCTACCTCTTCCTGGACGAGGCCACCAACTCCCTTGACGCGAACAACGAGAAGGTCATCATGGAGAGGCTCGACACCCTGTTCCGCGGCAGGACCGTGGTCATCGTGGCCCACCGTCTGAGCACTGTGAGGAACGCCGACAACATCATAGTGCTGGACAGGGGCCGCGTGGTGGAGCAGGGCACCCACAGGGAGCTGACGGAAAGGAGAGGATACTATTACAGGCTGGTGAGGAACCAGCTGGAACTCGGAAACTGACATGGCCATGCCGGAGAGCAGAAGACATATGACTACGGAGCACAGCGAGGAGGCGCAGCAGATACTGGGGCGTATCCCGTCGTGGATTGTAAGGTGGGGCGTGACCGTGATATTCGCGGTCTTCGCCCTCATACTCATTGGCTGCTGCATCATCAAGTACCCAGAGAGGGTCACTGCGACCGTCACCATCACCACCGGCAACTCACCCGTGGACGTGGTGGCAGGGGGCGGCGGCAATCTGGAGCGGATACTCGTTTCCAGCGGAGACCCCGTCAGCGCCGGGGGCATCCTCGGAGTCATCCGCTCAAGCGCCCGCTGGGAGGACGTGCTGGCCGTGGACCGTCTACTGAGTGAGACCGCCGATATGCCGCCGGACTCCCTCGCAATGCTGGAATGGGTGTACGCCGGCTGGGGCATGGGCGACATCCAGAGCGAGTGGTCCGCGTTCTCCACGGCCTGCCGCCAGCTGCGCGAGTATCTGGAGAGGGACGCCGTCGGGCGCAGGATGGAGCTGGTGAGGGAGCAGATATCCAAACAGAGGGAATACTACTCCCGGATGCAGGCCCAGGCAGAGCTGATGGAGGAGGACCTGACCCTGGAGAAGAAAGACTTCCGCAGGGACTCGCTGCTGTTCATGGAAAAGATTATCCCTTCCGTGGAGTTCGAGCAGGCCACACGCGACCTGCTGTCGGTGCGGCGGGAGCGGGAGTCCTTCCGCTCGCAGATGACCTCCACGGAGCTGGCGGTGCTCCAGCTGGAGCAGCAGCTGGCGGAGCTGTCCATCCAGCGCGACGACGAGATCCTGTCCATGGAGAGGGAGCTGGACGGCTGCCGCGAGAGACTGAAGGCCCGAATACGTGCCTGGTGCCTGAGCTGCATCCTGGCCTCGCCCATGGACGGAGTGGTGTCGTTCGTGAGGAAATGGGACTCGGGCCAGTTCATCGGCGCGGGCGAGTCCTTCGTGACCGTCGTACCCTCCGTGGAGCGGAGCGCGGTGGGCATAGTGAAGGTGCCGCAGGCCAGTTTCGGCAAGGTGAGCACGGGGCAGAAGGTCAATGTCCGCCTGAACGGCTACCCCTACATGGAATACGGCCTGCTCGTGGGTGAGATCGGGTACCTGTCGTCCGTGCCCGAGGCCGCCGCCGACCCTCAGGCGGAGCCTCAGTACACGGCGGAGATAGTCTTCCCCGACGGCATGGTGACGACCTACGGCAGGGAGCTGAGGCTGATACAGAAGATGGACGGCACCGCTGAGATAATCACGAAGGACAGGAGACTTATCATGAGGCTACTTGACCCTATCGTAGCCCTCTTCAAAAACGGAATTTAAGTTCATCTGACGCGTGAGATGCGCACAGGCAATTTGGGGGAAACGCATGTTTTTGTCATTTTAAATTTCGGGGAAAATAGGGATTTTGTCTCAAAAGATTTTGGGGTAATGGAGAATTTCTCTACTTTTGCATAGACAAATATCTGTAATGATGGCAAATAGGGTTTTTAAAAGGAAAATCTACGACAGGCTGCTTCAGTGGAAACAGGAGTCAGGCGGAACAAGCGCCGCTCTGATACAAGGAGCAAGACGTATCGGCAAGTCGACAATCGTAGAGGAATTCGCGAAAAATGAATACTCCTCATACCTGCTGATTGACTTCAACAGGGCCTCCGTGACTGTCAAGGCTCTGTTCGAGGACCTAATGGACCTGGATTTCATTTTCCTGCAGCTGCAGACCATATACCGTGTCGTCCTGGAAAGACGCAAGTCAGTCATCATCTTCGATGAGGTGCAGAAATGCCCCAAAGCCCGCGAAGCGATCAAATACCTCGTTCAGGACGGCAGATATGACTATATCGAGACAGGCTCCCTTATCAGCATCAGGAAAAACACAAAAGACATAACCATCCCAAGCGAGGAGGAACGCATGGACATGTACCCTATGGACTTCGAGGAATTCAGGTGGGCCATGGGCGATACAGTGTCCGTCCCTCTTATCAGAACCTTCTTTGAGAAGCGGATGCCGTTGGGCGCGGCACACAGGTCAAAGCAGAGAGACCTGCGGCTGTACATGCTGGTGGGAGGTATGCCGCAGGCCGTCAACGAATATCTGGAGACAAACAATCTCGCTAAGGTAGACGCCGTAAAGAGACGTATAATCCAGCTATATTCCGAAGACTTCCTCAAAATAGACGCTACCGGCAAACTGAGCAGATTGTTTATGTCCATTCCCGCACAACTGAGCAGAAAAACCTCCCGGTACTATATGAGCGCAGTCGTAGGGAATGTGGACAATGGCAAAGAAGAGGAGATGCTCGTCAGTCTCGAAGACAGCAAGGCCGTCCTGGTCTCATACCATTCCAATGACCCCAACGTGGGCCTGCAACTGACAAAAGACGCCTCCAGATATAAACTGTTCGTTGCGGACACCGGACTGTTCGTCACGATGGCTTTCTGGGATAAAGACTTCGCAGAGAACATCATCTATCAGAAGCTGCTGTCTGACAAACTGGAGGCCAATCTCGGGTACCTGTATGAGAACCTCGTGGCGCAGATGCTTGCCGCTGCAGGCAATCAGCTGTTCTACTATACTTTCGAAAAAGACGACAAACACTCTTATGAGATAGATTTCATGCTTACGAGAGGCAGCAAGATATGCCCTGTCGAAGTAAAGTCCTCAGGCTACATGGCTCATGCCTCCCTTGATGCCTTCAGGAAGAAATACCAGGCCCGGATCCTGAACAGCTATGTACTATACACCAAGGACCTGCAGAAAGGTGAGAACGGGCTGCTGTATCTGCCGGTATACATGACGCCGGTGCTATAAAAAAACACAACCCCGCAAGGAGTTGTGTCCCGAGTGGAGCATACCGGAGTCGAACCGGTTACCTCGACACTGCCAGTGTCGCGCTCTAGCCAAATGAGCTAATGCCCCTCCACTATTATGAAAAAGTGCCGCAAAGATACGGTAATTTTTCTATTTACAAAATTATTTTTCTACAGCCAGCCGAAAATCATGATGACGGCTATCACCAGCGGGGCCACGTAGCGCACCAGATAGAAGATGGCGTTGTACAGCCGTTTGTTGGGCAGGGTGCCGCCGTTGGAGAGCTCATCCACAAAATCCTTCCGGCCGAGTTTCCAGCCGACGAATATCACAATGAAGAGTCCGCACAGGGGCATCAGCAGGTTGGCCGAAATCATGTCGAAGAAGTCGAAGAAAGTCTTACCGAGGATGTGTACGTCGGAGAGCACGCCGCCGGAGAGGGCACACAGGGTGCAGAGCACTAAGCATACGGCGCTGGAGAGCAGCACGGCCATGCGGCGCTTCATCCTGCAGGCCTCTATCAGGTAGGTTACGGACACCTCTAAGAGGGAGATGGACGAGGTGATGGCCGCGATGAAGAGCACGAAGAAGAAGAGTATCGCGATGACTCCGCCGGCGGCTATCTGATCGAAGATATCGGGCAGCACCACGAAGAGCAGGCCGGGGCCCTCGCTCGGGGAGATGCCGAAGGCGAAGACGGCAGGCATGATGGCCAGTCCGGCGAGGATGGCGAAGAAGGTGTCGGAGATGGCGGTCAGCGAGGAGAGCTTGACGATCTTCTCCTGCTTCTTGACGTACGAGCCGTAGGTCAGAATCGTCGCGCAGCCGATGCTCAGGGAGAAGAAGGCCTGTCCGAGGGCGTTGAGGAAGGTGCTTCCGGTAACCTTGGAGAAATCGGGCTTGAAGAGGAACTCCAGACCGGCTCCGGCCCCGGGCAGGGTCACCGAGCGGATGGCGATGATAATGATGGTCAGGAAGAGCAGCGGCATCATGACCTTGGTATAGCGCTCGATGCCGTCCTTGATGCCGGCCAGCAGCACCAGGGCTGTCAGAGCTAAGAAAATATAGGTGTAGAGTATCGTCCTCCAGGGAGTGGATACGGCCGCGGCGAAGAAGCCCTCCGACGAGCCCTGTTCGGGCAGGGTGAACGACACGGCATGCACGAGGTAGTCTATCGTCCAGCCTCCCACCACGCAGTAGAAGGATATCAGAGCCACGGATGCCAGCACGCCGAGCACGCCGACCAGTCCCCAGTGTCCCTTGGGTGACAGCACCTTGAAGGCCTTGACGGCATTGACCTGACTGCGGCGTCCGACCACGAACTCCGACATCATGATGGGCAGGCACAGCAGGAATACCAGCACGAGGTAGATGATGATGAACGCCGCGCCGCCGTTGGTACCCATCAGGTAGGGGAAGCGCCAGAGGTTGCCCAGTCCGATAGCCGAGCCGGCCATGGCCACGAGCACGCCGAAGGAGGATTTGAAGTTGTCTCTCATTTTCTGGTTAGTATTAGGAATGAATAATAAAATCCGGTCTTTTCATCTAAATAACGCTCGGAACGGCTCTCCACCTTCCACAGCGCAGGGTCCACATCCGGAAAAAATACCTCCGCATCCCCGATGACCGTCTCCACCTCGGTGATATACAGGCGGTCGGCAAGGGGCATGGCGGCACGGTAGAGCTGTCCGCCTCCTATGACGAACACCTCCTTCGAAGCGTCCGCAACATCCGGGACACCGGCAGCGGCGACGGCTGCCTCCAAGGACGGCAGGAACTCCGCCCCGCAGTCAGGAGCGGCAGTATGCGAGCGGCTTACCACGATGTTGCGCCGTCCGGGAAGGGGGCGCCCGCCGAGCGAGAGCCAGGTGTTGTAGCCCATGATGACGGGATGGCCGGTGGTCACCCGCTTGAAATACTTCAGGTCGCCGGAGATGTGCCAGGGCATCCGGTTGCCCTTTCCGATGGCGCCGTTGGCGGCTTTGGCGACGATTAGCGATATCATAGGCTCGATTCTGATAAGTTGAAATGAAGTTCAAAATTAAAGAAAATTTTCGGGAAATTGTGCTACTTTTGTAAGGTTATGATACTGATAATCGACGACGACGACGCCATAAGAGCATCCCTGACCTTCCTCCTGAAGCGCTCGGGCCTGACCGCCAAGGCCGTCCCCGGTCCAAAGGAGGCCCTGGACGAGGTGCGGCTGCAGGAGCCTGAGCTGATCCTGATGGACATGAACTACTCCCTGTCCACTACCGGAGAGGAGGGGCTGGAGCTGCTGCGCAAGATCAAGATATTCGCCCCGGCGGCCCCCGTCATCCTCATGACGGCCTGGGGCAGCATCAGCCTCGCTGTGGAGGGCATGCGCCTCGGAGCCTTCGACTTCATCACCAAGCCCTGGGACAATATGGCCCTGATGGACCGCATCCGCACCGCCCTGCATCTGAACTCCGACCGGCAGGAGGAAGAGGACATCACCGGCAGGGGCTTCGACAAGATCATCGGCAACAGCCCCCAGATCAAGGAGGTGCTGGACGCAGTGACCCGCGTGGCCCCCACCGGCGCCTCGGTGCTCATCACAGGCGAGAGCGGCACGGGCAAGGAGCTCATCGCGGAGGCCATCCACCTCAACTCCCCCCGCAGCAGCGGCCCCTTCGTCAAGGTCAATCTCGGAGGTCTGAGCTCAAGCCTCTTCGACAGCGAGATGTTCGGGCACAAGAAGGGCGCCTTCACCGACGCCTGGACCGACCGCAAGGGCCGGTTCGAACTGGCCGACAAGGGCACTATCTTCCTCGACGAGATAGGCGAGCTGGAGCCCGTCTGTCAAGTCAAGCTCCTGCGCGTGCTCCAGGACCGCACCTACGAGCCGCTGGGCGAGAGCATCCCCCGCCGCACTGACGTCCGGGTGGTCTCGGCTACCAACCGCGACCTGCAGGAGATGGTCCGTCAGGGCCTCTTCCGCGAGGACCTGTTCTACAGGCTCAACCTCATCCCCATACACCTGCCGCCGCTGAGGGAAAGGAGGGAGGACATCCCACTGCTGGTGCAGTATTTTACCCGCAATGCCGGCAGCCGCGCCGTATTCTCCCCTGAAGCGATGGAATACCTCAGCCGCCTCCCCTATCCGGGCAATATCCGGGAACTCAAGAACATCGTCGAGCGTGCCCTCATCCTCGGCGGCAGCGGGACCATCTCCCGCGATGACGTGGTCCGCTGCACCGGCGCCCCCGACGAGCACGGCGCTGCCTCCGGAACAGCCGCCAAGGACTCCGACACCCCGGCCCAGACCCTCGAGGAGATGGAGAGGGACCGCATCCTCCGCACCCTGAGCGACTGCAACGGCAATGTCTCCCGCGCCGCCGCAGCCCTGGGCCTCACCCGGGCCTCCCTCTACCGCCGCATCGAAAAATTCAAAATCAACCTTTAGGACCATGGGATCAAGAGGATACTTCCGGCTCATAGCGGTGCTGCTCATCGTGGTCGTGGCGGCCTCCATAGGATTTGCCCTGATGATGGCGGACGAGGGGACGGGCAGCTGGATATACGTCGCGGCGCAGGTGCTGCTGATAGCTGCCGTTGTCCTCCTGGTGATATTGTACCAAAAGACCATAAAGCCGCTGAACACCCTCTCCGGAGGCATCGACCTGATCAAGGAGCAGGACTTCTCCACCCGCCTGAGACCCGTGGGGCAGAAGGACGCCGACCGCATCATAGAGCTGTTCAACCGCATGAGCGACCGCCTGCACAACGAGGAGCTGCGGATTCAGGAGCAGAACCACTTCCTGGACCAGCTCATCGCCGCCTCCCCGGCCGGGGTGCTGATCATGGACATCGGCCACCGCATCGACTCGTCCAACCCGGCATTGGACCGGATGCTCGGAGTCCGGAGCATTGAGCCTTACCGCGGACAGCTCCTGCAGGACAGCCCCCTGCCCCTGCTCAGACTGCTCGCCGGACTGCAGCCGGACGAGGGCCGCATCCTCCAGACCGACCCCCTGCACATCTACCGCTGCACCCTCTCGTCCTTCATGGACCGGGGCTTCCCCCACCCTTTCTACATGGTCGAGCCCCTGACCGAAGAGCTGTACGAGGCCGAGAAGAGGGGTTACAAGAAGGTCATCCGCGTCATCTCCCACGAGGTCAACAACACCATGGCCGGCATCACCTCAGCCCTCTACGCCATACAGCAGACCTCCACGGACTCGGGGGACGGGGACACCGCCGCGATGCTGTCGATACTGCTCTCGCGGATAGACCGGATGAGCCGCTTCATCACCGACTACGCCTCGATGGCCAGGATTCCCGACCCGGTGTGCAGGCCGGTGGACGCCTGCGCCTTCATGCGCCGCGTGCTGCCCTTCCTGGAGAGCCTCAGGGGCCAGAAACAGATAGCGTTCGTAACCGAGATAGATGAGAAGGCCGGAGAAGTGCCGATAGACCAGGTGCTGATGGAGCAGGTGCTGACCAACATCGTCAAGAACGCGGTGGAGGCCTTCCCGGACGGTTCGCCCGACGCCCGCATCACCGTCACCGCCCGCCCCGGCTACTGGTGCGTGGCCGACAACGGAACCCCCATCCCCGAGGAGACCGCCCGCCACCTCTTCACCCCCTTCTTCTCCACCAAGCCGGACGGCAAGGGCATAGGCCTGATAGTCATCCACGAGATCCTGACCCGCTCCGGCATCCGTTTCAGCCTCGGCACGGGAGAGGACGGCATCACCCGATTCGAAATGTTTTTCAAAACCATTCAATAATTCATTAATTCCATTTACCCTATGAAACAATCAAAATTCATCGTGGCTGCCGCTGCTCTGCTGATAGGAGCATGCGCCGTCGCCTCCGCTCAGACCAATGAGGAGCTGATGGAGGAAATTCAGGACCTGAAGGCCTATAACGAAAGTCTACAGCACAAGTTTGACGAGGTCATCAAGAATATCGACGACATCCTCTGGTATGAGAAAGTCGGAGATGTAGCCTATATCGACAAGGTCTACCTCACCGGGGAACCCAAGGCCAAACAGGGCAGTCCCACCTCGAGGGGATACAACAACCCCTTCAAGTTCTGGAACTATGTCTTCATACCCAAGACCGTGGACCCTAATAAGAAATATCCTCTCATCGTATTTCCTCACAGCGGAGTTCACGCCGACATGTCCACCTACTACGCACACATCATCCGCGAGCTGATGGCGCAGGAGTACATCGTCATTGCCACTGAGTACCGTGGAAGTACGGGTTACGGTGAGGCCATGTACAAGGCTATCGACTACGGCGGACGCGAGAACTCCGATGTCAAGGCCGGGCGCGACTACATGGTGGAGAACTACGATATCGTGGACGCAAACCGCGTGGGTATCATCGGCTGGAGCCACGGCGGCATGATCACGCTGATGAACCTCTTCGAGTACCCCGACGCCTATAAGGTGGGCTATGCCGGAGTGCCTGTATCCGACCTCATCGCCAGGATGGGTATCGCCACAGACAGCTACCGCGATCTCTTCTCGGCCTCCTACCACATCGGAGCCACTGTATCGCAGAACGTACAAGAGTACAAGCGCCGCTCACCTGTATGGAACACCCACAAGCTCAAGGCTCCCCTGCTCGTCTACTCCAACACGATAGACGATGACGTGGACGTACTGGAAGTCGAGCACCTCATCAAGAGCCTGAAAGCCGACGGCAAGAAGTTCGAGTACAAGATATACGAGGCAGCAGCCGGAGGACACTCCTTCGACCGTATTGACACCAAGGAGGCCACCGACATCCGCTTCACCGTCTACAAGTTCCTGGAGAAGTACCTGAAGCCCAACAAGCCTTTCAAGACTCCTGACGATATGCGCAAGGCCGCCTACCGTTTTAATTAAACCGATACCGGGGCTTTGATGGCAGGCCAGGGGTCATAGCCCTCCAGCCTGAAGTCATCATAATCGAAATCGAAGACCGAGCGCACATCGGGATTGAGCACCATACGCGGCAGCTCTCTGGGAGTCCTGGAGAGCTGTTCGTGTACCTGGTCGAAATGGTTGAGGTAGATATGGACATCCCCGAAGGTGTGCACGAAGTCCCCGGGAGTGTAGCCGCACTCCTGAGCCACCATCATGGTCAGCAGGGCATAGGAGGCGATGTTGAACGGCACTCCGAGGAAGACATCCGCACTGCGCTGGTAGAGCTGGCAGGAGAGCCGCCCGTCCGCCACGTAGAACTGGAAGAGGGTGTGGCATGGAGGCAGGGCCATCCGGTCCACCTCAGCGGGATTCCAGGCCGAGACGATGTGCCGCCTCGAGTCCGGATTGCGCTTGAGCGAGTCCAGCACCTGCGAGAGCTGGTCGATGCTCCGTCCGTCGGGAGCGGGCCAGGACCGCCACTGATGCCCGTAGACCGGCCCCAGGTCCCCGTTCTCATCGGCCCATTCGTCCCATATCGAGACCTTGTGGTCGTGCAGGTACTTGATATTGGTGTCACCCTTGATGAACCACAGCAGCTCGTAGATAATAGAGCGCAGATGCAGTTTCTTGGTCGTCAGCAGGGGAAATCCCTCCGAGAGGTCAAACCTCATCTGATAGCCGAAAATCGATTTCGTTCCCGTTCCGGTCCGGTCCGACTTGACCGTCCCGTGGTCCAGGATATGCTGCAAAAGATCCAGATACTGCTTCATGGCTGTTTAAATTTTACGTCCGCCAAAGGTAATGAATTTCCATTAAAAGTCTGACGGAAGCAGGAGGACAATAGGCAGGTGGTCGCTCGCCCCTCCGTGCCACTGCGGCCCGTAGTAGGTCCTGAACGGCTTCTGTCCCAAGAACTTCTCATCTTCCTCGAGCAGCAGCGGGTGAGAATATATCTCCATCCGGGCATCCTCCAGGGACGGGCTGATGAGAAAAAGGTCGATCAACTCCCACCGGCCGTTGTACTTGAGGGTCCCCTCCCCTCTCTCATGCAGGGACAATCCCGGATTGAGCAGGCCCGCCCCCCGTTGCAGCGACACCACCGGAGGAGAGTCCGGAGTATCGTTGAAATCCCCCATGACAATCACCGGCGGCAGCTCTCCGGAAACGGAGTCCCTGAGAGCCTCCACCACCCTCCGGAGAGTATCGGAGGCGGCCTGACGGAAAGGGCGGGAGTACTCCTCTCCGCCGAACTTCGAAGGCCAGTGATTGGTGAAACAATGCATGGTATCAGGCTGCCCGCCAGGCAGATGAAGCCCGGCCGCTACATGGAGGATATCCCGTGTAGGCCGCTCTCTTCCTGTCAGCACTGCCCGGGCCTCCACCTCCAGGACGGTCATATATTCCTCCCGATATATGAACCCCACGTCTATCCCCCTGCTGTCCGGCGAGTCGCGGTGCACCACCCCATAGCCGAGCTTTGCCAGAGGTGTCTGCTCCGTCAGCTGCCGCAGCACCATCCGGTTCTCCACCTCTGCAAAGCCCACGGCCAGCGGCCAGTCCCCGTACCTGTCGTACATCGACAGCAGGACCTTGGCGATGAGATTGCGCTTGACCAGGAACTTCTTCCAGGTCCAGTGTTTCTCTCCCGCCGGAGTGAACTCCTCATCCACCGTCAGCGAATCGTCAAAAGGGTCGAAATAATTCTCCAGATTCCAGAAAACCACATACCGGCTTCCCCTCTCCTGCCCCCGCAGATCCGGGGCGCAGACACACAGCACCACAGCCACTGACGCAGCACATATCCTACTCCACTTCATTTCTGTTTTTCATTAAGATTTTACACTGTTGTCCTTCCCCGCAAATTTAAAAACATATCCCGGCATTGCAAATAAATGTCCGGCCATCTCATGACGATACATGACCGGACATCGCGAAAAACTGCGGGCAGTTCTGCCCTCTTATGCGCAGCTATGTTATTCGTTTAAAAATTGAGTGCCAGCCCTATTCCACCCGACTGGGTCACAAAGGACAACTCCGGAGCATACGACAGATGTCCTGTGCTTCCGACGGCAGCGGCCTTCTTCAACTTGACCGTGCCGACCCAGTACAGCGGAACACTAACCAGTATAAGCGTACCGCCTACCGCAGCACCCATCCAGGCAAGGACCGGCAGGTGCATTTCCGGAGCCTCCGGATTATAATCATAGATACTGTTCTTGATTATCGCCTCTCCGATGACACTTCCCAACACAATGCCGGCGCCCACCGAACTCGTTACGATACCCGCCGTGAACAGCCTCTTGCCTCTCAGCCAATAACGCTCGTAGTCGTCGACTGAGCTGAAGTAACTGAGGGCGTTGGCCTTCGTCAGTTTTACCCCGCCTTCCGAGGCGTAAACATTGCCCGCCTTGTAATACAGTACTTCACCATCACCGGCGTACTGAGCACTGGCAGTAAAAATAGACACCACAGCCAGGACTACAATAGGTAAGATTGTTTTTATTGTCTTCATATAAAATAATTTAAGTTGCAGCAAATATAATCATTTTTGCCAGATTAATTTTACAAACTATACACGACAGATCTGAACAACCATCCAT
>DVHI01000079.1 GCA_018712275.1 Candidatus Coprenecus avistercoris
ACCAGGGGACATCTTAACAACCCCTCCATACTGCCGTTCCGCCCGGGAATGACCCTTGGTGACGCCATTCTGCTTTCCGGTGGATTTGCAATAGGCGCATCCCGAACCAACATCGATATTGCCAGGAGGAATATCCTGGATAACAGTGAGAGAAGTGATACCATATCCGTTATCTACAATTTCAATCTTCAGGAAGATCCCTCAGCCCTGGACTTCGAGCTCGATGCATTCGATATCATATCTGTAAGACCGGCTCCCAGCTACAAACCTCAGCAGGGTATCACGGTCAACGGTGAGGTTATCTTCCCCGGATATTATGTGATAGAAAGTAACGTAGTCCGCCTAAGCGATGTCATCGCCAGGACAGGAGGCTGCACTCCCGACGCATATCTGGAGGGAGCAACTGTAGAAAGACTTCTTTCCGACGAGGAATATGACAGAGCGCTTCAGGCAGCCAAGTTGGCGATGAGGGAAGAGGGTGTGGATTCATCCATGATCGAGATGCCGTCAAGGGAGGAGCGCTACAAGATAGGTATCAACATGGTCGCAGCCCTGGACAAGCCCGGCTCGTACAACGACATCGTGCTTCAGGACGGGGACATAGTCAATATTCCCAAGCTGAACAACACCGTCAAGATATCTGGTGCCGTTCTGTATCCCAACACCGTGGTGTACGACCCCACCATCTCCGTGAACCAGTACATAAAGATGGCCGGAGGCTATGTCAAGGGTGCCATCAAGGGCGGCAAGTATATCGTCTTCATGAACGGTACGGCTTCTACCCGCGGCAACAAGAACTTCAAGCCCATGCCCGGATGCGAGATAATCGTGCCTCAGAAGGACCTGTCGCAGCGTCAGAGGATCTCGGCTGCGGAGATTGTCTCCATCGCATCCTCTACGACATCCATCGCCACTATGGTCATCAGCATGGTCAATCTGCTCAAGTAGTATGACTTCGGGTTACCGCCAGCTGACCTCCGTGGAGATATCCGCCCTCAGGTCCCAGGGATGCTGGGCCGAGGACTGGCAGCATGTCTATGTATCGGAGCGCTTTACTCCGGAAAGCATAGTCAGGGTCAATTTCTACGGAGTGGTCCGTCTCGGAGCATTCTCCGGCAGCATCGCTCTCCCGGGCGGCCTGTCCATACACAGCGGTATCTATGATGCGACTCTTTTCAACGTGAATGTGGATGATGACGCGCTCATCACCCACATTCACGGCTATATAGCCAACTACGACATAGGTCCCCGCGTCTACATCTGCGATGTGGGGAAAATATACATGGAGGGCGTTCCGTCCTTCGGTGTGGGCACCCGGGTCAATGTGCTTCCGGAGACTGGAGGGCGCGAGGTGGCCATATATGAGGAACTTTCAGCACAGACGGCCTATCTGGCGGCCATGTACAGGCACCGTCCGGAACTGACACAGAGGCTGCAGGCCATGGCGGATCTTCGTGCCCGGGCAGCGGCATCGGAGCGCGGCTTCATCGGTCCCGGAGCCAGGATAGAGAATGTCGGCATCATCCGGAACGTGAGAATAGGAGAGGCCGCCGTCCTCCAGGGCTGTCTCCGTCTCTTCGACGGGACGGTAGTCAGCAGTGCCGGAGCTCCGGTGCTCATCGGCAGCGGAACGGTCTGCACGGACTTCATAATACAGTCCGGTTCGGTGGTGGAGGACGGTGCGGTAGTTACCCGCTGTTTCGTGGGTCAGAGTGTGACCCTGGCCAAGGGTTTCTCCTGCTCTGACAGTCTGTTTTTCGCCAATTCCCACTGTGAGAACGGAGAGGCCGTATCGGTACTGGCCGGTCCATTCACAGTCTCCCATCACAAGTCCACCCTGCTGATAGGCTCGATGTTCTCCTTCATGAACGCGGGCTCGGCTACCAATTTCAGCAACCACCTGTACAAACTGGGCCCCGTGCACCAGGGCGTTTTCGGACGCGGTGTCAAGTGCGGCTCCGGCTCCTACATGATGCTGCCCGTAAGAGTAGCCCCTTTCACCACGGTTCTCGGCCATCATACCGGCAGGATCGATACTCCTGACATGCCCTTCTCCTATATCCTGGAGTCGGAGGGCAGCTCATATCTTGTCCCAGGAGTGAACCTGCGCAGCATAGGACTGTTCCGCGATATCCGCAAATGGCCCGCGAGGGACCGCCGCAGCCCCTCCGGACGCATAGACAATATCCGTTTCGAGGCATTTTCCCCCTATACGGCCGGAGCAATGCTGGCAGGCAGGGACCAGCTGGTCCGCATGCTCTCCGAGGAGCGTTTCTCCGGGACTCCCTCTAATTACGGAGGCTGCACGATAGCCGGTTCGTCCCTTACTTCAGGGGTGGAACGCTATGAGAATGCCCTCAAGTACTATATCGGTCTGCAGGTGGCCCTGACACTCCGCGGCCGCCGGCTGACCTCCGACGAGGCTATAGCGGCAGCCCTTTCTCCCGTATCCCCCGTAGGTGAGGGGCGCTGGGTGGACGTGGCCGGACTGCTGGCGCCGAAAGCGGAGATAGACCAGATTGTGGAGGAGATAGCCTCCGGCTCGCTCAGCACGCCGGAAGCGGTGGAATCCAGGCTCTCGGCCATCGCCACCAATTATCAGCTCTACGAGTGGAGATGGGTCTATGCCCACATTCAGACTGTCTTCAATGTGGACCCTAAGAAGATCAGCCGCAAGAAACTGATAGACCTGCTGCGTCAGTGGAGGGCCGCTTCCGAGTCGCTTTTCGCCGATATAGAGAGGGACGCCTCCAAGGAGTTCGGCGACGGGGTGATGACCGGCTTCGGCCTGGACGGGTCTGCCAGAGAGGAGATTCTGGCGGATTTCCGGAATGTCAGGGGAGAATTTGACTCAGATTCTCAGGTGGCTGCCGTACGGGAGACCAGACAGAGGGTAGCCCGGATAGCAGAGGAAGTCGTCTCAGCCCTTTAGAGCCTCTATTTCCAGATCAGCCTTTATCTTGTCTATGATGGCGGTTACCACCCGGTATATACGCTTTCCTTCGGAATAGTCCGCAGGACATACGAAGTGCACCCGCTGTTCGCTGAGCAGGCGCTCGGACTTCTCGCGCTCGTGCCCGTCAGGGTTATATACGGCTATGGAGTGGCCTCCGAACTGCTTGACCAGTTTCATACAGGGGATGTCAGTGGCTCCGTCTCCGAAGTAGATCATGCGGGAGAAGGGGACAGGCCGCTCTTTCTCAGGCAGGTACCTGTTGACAAGGGTGTGGTCGCGGATGCTCATCACTCCCTTGTTGATCTTGAACAGGAACTGGGTCTTGGCCGTGTAGTCCACGGCTACTGCGGGCCAGACCGCCTCTCCGTCCTCGTAGAGGAAGGAGCAGGCGTAGACATTCTTGAACTCCGGATATATCTCCGTGCCCTCGATCATCTCCGTTAGGCCGGAGGAGTTGATGTAGTGCTCTATCTGGAGACCTTTGGAGCGGCCGTACTCATTGATTTTCCCGAACCATTCCCTGACCCCAGGGTAGAGTTTCACCATGGAGCCGAAACGGCGGAAACTCTCCCTGGTCAGGTGGACTCCCGAGGCGCGGGCCTCGTCGATCATGGTCTTCATGTAGCAGAGTATTTCGCTGGCGTCATTGTCCTGCGAGAGCTGGTTGCTTCTGCTCCAGAAGAGGGCGGGATCCTTGCCGAAAGTCTGTATCAGGCCGAATTCCTGCATGTTGGCAGGGGAGAGGGTGCCGTCGAAGTCGTAGATGAGGGCTACTGTAGGTCTTGTCATAGTGTTCTGCTCGAGTATTTGCGGAGCCAAATTAGCAAAATTTTTCATTTTTCCGTATGTTTGTAGGATATTATTGTGCTATATGAGATACCTCTTTCTGTCCATCCTCCTCATCTGCTGCCCTGTATGCCTCCGGGCCCAGGCATGGTTCTGTACGGATGAGGGTACGGAGCTGGTCTACACCAGGTATTATGCAGAGGACGGCTCGGTCAAGTGGAACCATACCATGAATATTATAGAGACTGCTCTCGATTCTGCAGACTCTTCTCTCGCAGTGACTTATTCCTCCTTTATCCGGACATTGGACGGCAAGGGACTGGAGAATATGGATACTCCGGCCGTGATGACGGCCCTGATAAGCCGGGACGGGGACGTGACTCTCGATATTGCCGCCAGCCTGGTCTCCGTTCTCAAAGGAATACTCTGGAAAAATGCCCGGATCACCGCGGAGGGCGGCCTGACCCTGCTGCCTTCCGTCCTGACGCCCGGCGATACCCTGCAGAGTGCTTCCGGCAAGGTCAGGGCCCTGGGCATGACGATGAACGTCACCGTGACGGAGCGCCGGGTCCTCGGTACTGACACCCTGACCACCCCGGCCGGTACATTCCCGTGCGTGATAGTTTCCGAGCACAAGGTCGAGAAGGGGATGATGCGCAACCGTATCACCACTGCCCGCACCTGGTATGCCCGCGGCGTCGGTATGGTCCGGCACGACACCTACGACAGGAACCTGAAACTGGAGACCACGGAGGTTCTGGAAAAAATAGTGAGAAAATAATACGCGGCAGATGCAACAGACGGCCCTGCCCATACGTTATATAAGTGGAAAAAACAAAAGATGATACCTAAAGAGATTACAGCGTTCTACAACAGATACAAGACGAGGCTCTACAATACGTCGCTGCGGATAACCGGCGACAGTTTCGACGCCGAGGAGATAGTCCAGGACACTATTATCAAGTATCTGAGGACCAATACCGCTAAACTGACCGAGGCGCAGACCTCGGCCTGGCTCACAAAAGCCTGCACCAGAGCCTCGATAGACATGCTCCGCATGCGCAGGGGACTGAAGGTAAAACTCGAGAAATATGCGGAGGAAGACCCTGAGGAGGACTCGTCGCAGCAGTGGGACAGTCTCCTGCAGAGTCAGAGCCCGCAGGAAATGATAGGGAGGATAAAGCGGCAGATGCTTCTGATGCCCGACGGATACAGGGCGGTGCTCTCCCTGCTGCTCTTCGAGGGGTACGATTACTCAGAGACCGCGCAGATACTGGGGGTGGAGGAAAGCACGGTGCGGTCGCAGTATCTCAGGGGCAAGCGCAAACTGGTGGAAATGATTAAAAACGAAAAATAACAGGACAATGGATAACTTACAGCAATACTTCAGACAGAACAGCGGTTCCATTAAGGAATCAGACGAACTCATCCCCGAAGGAGACGAGTCCCGCTTTGAGCAGCGCTGGGAGTACTCCAGCCACAACCGCATACACTTCCGCTCGAACCTCAAGCGCCGCAGGAAACCCCTGTGGAAGGTCATTGCCTTCCCCCTTGTAGCCTCCCTGGCCCTTATTTTCGGCGTACGGGCCCTGATGAATCCGTACATCCGGGAAGAAGAACCCCGGGTGCAGATAGCGGAAGAGAAGTCATTTTCAGAGGAACAGGATACATTGTCTCCCGGGTACATCTATCAGCAGTACTGCCGCACGGTGGCCGATATTACCGTCGAGGTCGCAGTCCTGACGGCCTATATGCCGGAGGACTGGGCGGAGGAGGCTATGGCTGTGGTAGACGATATCGTCCGGGAACCGGTGCCCCTGATTGACCAGCTGGAAGGAGTTGATATACAGCGGCAGAGAGAGATTCTGCAGGAGTACTCGGCAAGGCAGATAGCAGCCCTGGATCATGTGGTAGGAACCATTAGGGGGCTGAATGAGACAGAATAAAACATTTTAAATCAACGCAGATATGAAAAGATTAATTACAATGGCAGCCATACTGGCATTGATGGTACCGGTATGCGCACAGGCAAGGTCTTACGACGAGATTACCAAAGAGGTAAAAGTCCGTAATTTCAACGGCATCAGGGCCGGAAACCGCTTCGAGGTGGACGTGGAGAAAGCCTCTAAGCACGCTTTGGAACTCACATTTCCGGTAGAACTGGAGGAATATGTGACGGCCGAAGTACAGTCGGGCGTACTGGTTCTTACCCTCGATCTCGAAAAGGCTCCCAGGGACATCCGCCGCGAGTTCAACAGCGGGGACTGGAAGCTCTACGCCAAGGTCAGCTGCCCCGGGATAGAGAGCGTACGCCTATCCGGTGCAGCAAATATGAGTATCCTGGACCGGTTTGACACTCAGTCGCTCGATATCCGCACCAGCGGAGCCTCATCCCTCAAGAAAGCGGCTTTCAATACAGTGGGTGATCTCAGAATTGTGGCTTCAGGTGCTTCCCACGTTGAAATGGATCTGTCAGGCAGCATTGACAATTCCGATATCGAATGCAGCGGTGCCTCGAATGTCTACATCATAGGCGGCAATTACACTGACTGCGTAGTAGATAATTCCGGAGCCTCTGACGTGGATATGGAGGAGGTCAGGATGAAGAACCTCCGCATCAGTCTTTCAGGTGCGTCCAATTTCTATGTCAACGGTACTGCTGACTACCTGGACGTGGATGTAAGCGGAGCCTCCAGCTGTAAGGCATCCTCTCTTATAGCCAAGAGAGCCAGGGTAGAAGCCAGCGGTGCTTCAAATGTAACAGTAAATGCCAAGGATATGGATCTCGTGGATGTGTCCAGAGCATCCAGCGTCAGAAACCGCAGATAGGAGAAGATGTCCTGGATACATTCAGACAAGGATTTCGTGCTGGACTCGCACTGCGATACTCCGACGATGCTGCTCGAGGAGATAGACCTCGGGAAGCGGCAGCCGAGGGGGCACGTGGACTTCGTGAGGGCCCGGGAAGGTGGGGTGGACGGGATGTTCTTCGCCATCTATTCCCCGCCGGAGCTTACTGACGCGGAGGCTACGGTCCATGCGATAAGGCTCATATCCAAATGCTACGATGCCGTCGACAGCAACAGCGCTGTCGCGGCATTCGCCGTTTCCCCGGAACAGGCTTTCGAGCACAAGAAGCACGGCCTTATCTCCGTATTCTTAGGTATGGAGAACGGCACCCCGATACAGCATGATCTGGCATATCTGCGTCTTTATCATCGATTTGGAGTGCGTTATCTCACGCTCTGCCATAACCGGCACAACCAGATCTGCGACTCGTGCATGCCCTTAGAGCCGGAATGGGGCGGCCTCTCCGCTTTCGGGAAGGAAGTGGTGGCCGAATGCAACCGCTTAGGCATTCTCATAGACTGTTCCCATGCCTCGGACGGGACGTTCTACGATCTGCTGAAATATTCCCAGACCCCGATTGTCGCCTCACATTCCTCCTGCAGGGCCCTGTGCGGCCATCCCCGGAATATGTCCGACGCCATGCTGCGGGACCTGGGTGCCGCCGACGGAGTGATTCAGATCAATTTCTATCCCAAATTCATCGACTCCGATTTTGCCCAGGACGAGAAATTTCTGAAACTCAGCGAAGAAGGGGAGCACTGGCAGGAGCTCTACCGCTCCGACCTGTACAATATCGAGTACAGGGACAATTACTGGAGGATAATGGACGAGTTGGCCGTCTATCCCACGCCCTCTGTCAGGAGGGTTGTGGACCACATCGACCATGCCGTGGAGGTGGCGGGAGCGGCCCATGTGGGTCTCGGCTCGGATTTCGACGGGATTGATGTGGCGCCTGAGGGACTGAGGGATATCTCCATGTACGGCAACATAGCAGCGGAACTGCGGCAGCGCGGCTACAGCAGCTCCGAGATACGCGGTATCATGGGCGGCAACTTCCTGCGGGTCATGCACCTGACTCAGAAAGCAGCACAGTCCTCAGCAGATTGAGGGCGCTGCCGGCGAAACGGTCGATATTGGTGCTTCGGTCGTTGTTGAAACGGAACATCCGGGACAGGACTGCGGTCTTGCCCGGATTTTTCGTATCCGGATATGCCACTGCGGTCCAGACTGTGCCGACGGGCTTTTCGGGCGTGCCTCCGTCCGGGCCGGCGATGCCGGTGGTCGAGAGAGCGTAGTCCGTTCCGAGTGCCTTGCGGACTCCGAGAGCCATGGCCTCGGCACATTCGCGGCTGACGGCTCCTTTTGAAGCGATTATTTCGGTTGGAACGTGCAGTACGTTTTCTTTCACCGAGTTGTCGTATGATGTGACTGAGCCGTAGAAGAACCTGGAGGCTCCGGGTATCTGTGTGATGAGGGAGGCTATCCGGCCTCCGGTGCAGGACTCGGCTACAGCTAAGGTCTTTCCGGCAGCAGTCATCCTGCGGGCTATCACGGACTGGAGGGTGTCCTCGCCTTCACCGTAGATGGCGTCGCCGAGGACAGGGCCGAGCTTGGCGAACTCAGCCTCAATGCGCCGTATCTCATCTTCCCGCTCCCCGCCGTATATCGACAGGCGCAGCTTGACCCCAGTCAGGGGATTGGGCAGGTAGGCCAGGTGCATGTCCTCCGGCAGGGCATCCTCCCAGGGCTCTATCATCTTGGCCAGGGTGGACTCGGCTATGCCGTAGGTGACTATGGTCTTATGATGTATGCTGTCGAGGGCGAAATGGCTGCGTATGTCGTCCATCACTGACGGCAGCAGGCCGATGGCCTCGTAAGGCACCCCGGGCAGGGAATAGAGCACGGGACAATGGGAGAAGAGGGCTGCCGGGAAACGGAATATCATCCCGGGAGCGGTGCCTTTCCGGTTGACAATGACCTCGCAGGTGTCGGGCACCATGGCCTGGTCCCGGTTGATGTCGGATATCTCGATGCCCCGGTGGGCAAGTATCCGCTCTATCACATCCATCTGTCCCTGATGGAAGACGGTGCCTCGGCTGCCGGAGAGCTCTCCGAGAGCCTTCTTGGTGATATCGTCCTTGGTGGGTCCGAGTCCGCCCGTAACTATCACTATATCGTTATCATGCAGCAGGGACTTCAAGCTCTGCTTTATGTCGGTGTTGTCATCGCTGATGGAGACCATACGGAGCACTTTCACGCCTATGGCGTTGAGCCCGCGGGCAATGGCAGAGGAATTGGTGTCGACGATCTGGCCGATGAGAATCTCATCTCCGATGGTGCAGACGGCTGCTCGTTTCATTATTTATGGGATTTAAGGTACTTGAGAATCTTGCGTACGGCTCCGGGACCGTTGTAGATGAAGCCGGAGTATATCTGAATCAGGGAGGCACCGGCGTCCAGCATCTCCTTGGCCTGCTCCGGGGTCATTATGCCGCCCACGCCGATGATGGGCAGGATGCCTCCGGTCTTCTGGTGGATGTGGCGCACCATCGCCAGGCTCTTCTCATACAGGGGCTGGCCGCTCAGGCCGCCGTTGCCTATGGCCTTGACCTTCTCGGGGTCGGTGGAGAGCCTTTCACGGGAATTGGTTGTGTTTGTGGCGATTATACCGTCGAGGCCGGAACTCAGGGCCAGGTCCACGATGCGGTCCACATGCTCGTAAGGGATGTCGGGAGATATCTTGAGCAGGATGGGGCGGTAGTCGTCGTAATACCTTCTGAGGGTGAGCAGATGGTCCACTATCTCGGACAAGTAGCCTACGTCCTGCAGGACAGTGAGGTCCTTGACGTTGGGGCAGGATACGTTCACTGTGAAGTAGTCCACGTAGTCGTAGAGCAGGGAGAAGGAACGCTCGTAATCCTTGTAGGCATCCTCATTAGGAGTCTTGGAGGCCTTGGCTATGTTGCCGCCGATGATGACATTCGGGACGCGCTTCTGGAGCTGGGCCACAGCGTATTTTACACCTTTATTATTGATACCCATGCGGTTGATGAGGGCGTGGTCTTCTACGAGTCTGAAAGAGCGGGGCTTGGGATTGCCGGGCTGAGGCTCGGGGGTGAGGGAGCCTATCTCCACGAAACTGAAGCCGAAGTTGCCCATGTCGTTGTAGAACTCTCCGTTCTTGTCCAGACCTGCCGCCAGGCCCACGGGATTCCTGAATGTCAGGCCGAATACTTCGCGGCGCAGCTCTCCCTCCTTGTCCCTGACACGGAAAATAGCCCTTATAAGACTCTGGGAAAGTGGAATATAGCGCAGGAACTGCAGGAGGCGGAAAGTGATATGATGGGCCGTTTCAGGCGAGAAAGAGAAGAGTATACGTCGGATGAGCAGTCTGTACATAGTGTTTCAGCGTTGATTCGCAGGCAAAGATACGCCAAAAACTATTTGGGTGGATAAAATTCCTGAAATGTTCCGTCGGAATAGAACAATGTGATGCGCCGTACATCCCTAGGCTGGGGGCGTACCGGTGCGGACATGGGCTCATCACCGTCTTCGATCATGTCCCGGGTGCTTTCAGTCTCCGGAACCGGAGCATACGAAGGGCCGCTGTCCAGGTCCAGTTCGATGGACGGGGAGAACAGGTCAGGGGAGGAGTCCTGCTGCCGGGGAGCAGGAGCGGAGGTGTTCTGCTCCCGCAGGGGCTTGCCGCGTCCGAGGAGGAGCCAGTCCGGGTTGACGGAGGGAAACTTCAGCAGAAATTTCTGGATAAAGTCAAATCCGGGCTTGTTGCGTCCCGACAGGATGTGGGAGACATTGGAGCGCTGGATGCCCATGATGTCCGCAAACTGGGCCGGTTTGAGCTGTTCGAGCTCCAAAAATTGTTGTAAACGGCGATTCATTATTGTGAATTTAAATTTTTACAAATGTATATAAAATATTGTTTACAAAATCACACAAGAAGGAGAAAACAAATGTAAACAAATAGAAGCGTAAGAGAAATCTATCTGAATATCAATATCATGAAAATAACGGACAATCTCCTTTAAAAATTGA
>DVHI01000008.1 GCA_018712275.1 Candidatus Coprenecus avistercoris
GTGCGCCGGGGCGGATTATCTGGTCATAGAGTCCAACTACGACCTGGACATGCTCATGGGCGGCAGCTATCCTCCCGACCTCAAGGCCCGCATCGTCAGCGACTGCGGGCACCTCAGCAACCAGGCCTGCGCCGCCGCCGTCCGCCGTCTCTGGCATCCCGGCCTGCGTGGCATCTTCCTCTGCCACCTCAGCAAGGACAACAACACTCCGGACCTCGCCTACGCCTCCACTCACCGCACCCTCGAGTCCATGGGCCTCTCTGTGCCTGAGGACCTGCAGCTCGTCTGTCTGCCCCGCTCGGAAGTATTCTCGCTGGAATTTTAGGAACTATAGCCGGCAGCGGAGCAGTACGGGCTGGTGGTCTGAATATCTGTAGCTCAGGTCAATGGTACGGACGCAGTCTGTCCGGACGTCAGGGGAGATGTAAAAATAATCGGTGACAGTGAGGACGGATTCAGGGCCGTAAGGGACGTTGAGGTGGCGCAGGGTCCTGGCCGAGGGGTCCCAGGCGATGCGGCCGGTGCCCTGGAGGAGGGCAGTGTCGAGAGCGACGGTGGTAAAATGCGGGTCGTCGGTCTCGGCCGCCGAGGGGGTGTAGTCGGGCGGAAACTGGTTCCAGTCGCCGCCGATGATGAAGTGGGTGCCCTCCGAGGCGAGGCGGGCTGTCAGCTCTCCCAGCCATCGGGTCTCGGCGGTGCGCATCCCTCCGGTGTCGTAGGCGGTATTGTGGGTGTTGCCGATGACGAGGCTGCTGCCGTCAGCGAGGCGGAATGTAGCTGTAAGGAGGCAGCGCTTGAGGTTGAACATGCTGACAGGCCACGGGAAGCGGGAGGGGTATTGCCACCTGACCACCTCTTCCGGGGCAACCCTGGACATCAGGACCACTCCGCTGGCGACCCGTCCCATCGGAGCCTTCAGGGGGATGGGGACGAAGAAGGATCTGTAATTGTATCCCAGGAAAATGTGATAGTCGGGGAATGCTTCGCGCAGCATCTCCACCTCGTTGATGCGGTAAGTGCGCCTCGAACATTCGTCCACCTCCTGGAGGAGGATGATGTCCGGACTGTGGCGGCGTATCTCAGCTATGATGCCGTCGATATTGGCCTGAGTCCGCTCCCTGGACGTGCGTACCTGGGTGCCGCCGTCGTAGAAGAAGTCCATGTCGTCGCCGAGACCGCCGTAGCCGATGTTCCAGCAGAGGATTGAGAGGGAGTCCGGCAGGGTGTTGTTGAGGCCGGCTGCTGACAGATTGGCCGTGGAAATGCTGGAGCGGTCCTGCAGCACCTCCCTTTCGGCGGGACGGTAATCAGTGATGACTGCTGTCAGCAGGAATATCAGGAATACGGCCACTAAGGCCCCCAGAACATAAAGTGCGATATGCATTGCGCGTCTCATTTTCATAAAATTAAAAAGGCTGTGCCGGGAATCACTCAGCACAGCCTCTATGAATCATTTTGAAGTGTAGTGTTATTACCTCCCAAGATTTGTCAGAATGAGGGGAAATGCAAGGCGTCAAGGTTCATGGCGAAGGAGTTTACTTAGGTAAATGACTGAGCCATGATACCGCAGACAACGCCGCAGTTCCCCTTATTCTGGCAAATCTTAGAGCTTGGGGCCTGCGGCTACGAGAGCCTTCCCTGCCTCATTGCCGGTGAACTTCTCGAAGTTCTTCACGAAGCGTCCGGCGAGATCCTTGGCCTTAACCTCCCACTCCTCGGGGGTAGCGTAGGTGTTGCGGGGATCGAGGATGTTGGTGTCCACCTGGTCGAGCTTGGTAGGGATGGCAAGGTTGAAGTAAGGGATGGTTGTGGTCTCAGCCTTGTCCATGCTGCCGTCGAGGATACGGTCGATGATGGCGCGGGTATCCTTGATGGAGATACGCTTGCCGGTACCGTTCCAGCCGGTATTCACGAGATATGCGGTGGCTCCTACTTTCTCCATTCTCTTCACGAGCTCCTCACCGTACTTGGTAGGATGCAGGGAGAGGAATGCTGCTCCGAAGCATGCGGAGAAGGTGGGGGTAGGCTCGGTGATACCGCGCTCTGTTCCAGCGAGCTTGGCGGTGAAGCCGCTCAGGAAGTAGTATTTGGTCTGCTCGGGGGTCAGCTTGGATACGGGAGGGAGAACTCCGAATGCATCGGCGGTCAGGAAGATGACCTTGGAGGCGTGGCCGGCCTTTGAGACAGGTTTTACGATGTTGTTGATGTGGTAGATAGGGTAGGATACGCGGGTGTTCTCGGTTACGCTCTTGTCGGCGAAGTCGATCTTGCCGTTGGCGTCCACAGTCACGTTCTCGAGGAGAGCGTCGCGGCGGATGGCGTTGTAGATGTCGGGCTCGTTCTCCTTGGAGAGGTTGATTACCTTGGCATAGCAGCCTCCCTCGAAGTTGAAGATACCGTCGTCGTCCCAGCCGTGCTCGTCGTCACCGATCAGGCGGCGCTTGGGATCTGTGGAGAGGGTGGTCTTACCTGTACCGGAGAGACCGAAGAAGATGGCTGTGTCGCCGTCCTCGCCGCAGTTGGCGGAGCAGTGCATGGAAGCGATTCCGCGCAGGGGAAGGAGGTAGTTCATGTAGGAGAACATACCCTTCTTCATCTCACCGCCGTACCATGTGTTCAGGATAACCTGCATCTTCTCGGTGAGGTTGAATACTACTGCAGTCTCGGAGTTCAGACCGAGCTCCTTATAGTTCTCGACCTTGGCCTTGGAGGCTGTGAGCACTACGAAGTCAGGCTCGCCGTAGTTGGCCAGCTCCTCTTCGGTGGGGCGGATGAACATGTTCTTTACGAAGTGTGCCTGCCATGCCACCTCCATGATGAAACGGATCTTCTGGCGGGTGTTCTCGTTGGCGCCGCAGAAGGTATCCATCACGTATAGCTTCTTGTTGGAAAGTTCCTTGGATGCGAGGTCCTTGAGGACTTTCCAGGTCTCCTTGGTCACGGGCTTGTTGTCATTCTTGTATGCGTCCGAAGTCCACCATACGGTGTCCTTGGAGGTCTCGTCCATTACGAAAAATTTATCTTTAGGCGAGCGTCCGGTGTAGATACCGGTCATTACGTTTACGGCACCGAGCTCTGTAAGCTGTCCTTTCTCATAACCGGTGAGAGAGGGATCCATCTCAGCTTTGAAGAGATCCTCGTAAGAGGGGTTGTAGATGATTTCGGGCGTCCCGGTGATGCCGTACTTGGTTAAATCGATTTTAGCCATTGTGTTACGTCTTAAATTAATTAATCAGTTCTTTCAATTTCTAAGGTTCACACGCACGTATGCAAATATTTTGCCAAAATATTCATTATCTTTGCCAAAGTGAAAGAAATATTGAGGAAATACTGGGGATACACGTCGTTCCGTCCCAAGCAGGAGGAGATAATCTCTTCCGCCCTGGCCGGAGAGGACGTGCTGGCCATCCTGCCGACGGGAGGGGGAAAGTCGCTGTGCTTCCAGCTCCCGGCCATGATACGGGAGGGCCTGGCCATCGTCGTGTCTCCGCTTATCTCCCTGATAAAGGATCAGGTACAGAATCTCCGCGCCCGCGGCATCAAGGCCCTTGCCGTCCACTCCGGCATGACCCGCAGGGAGATAGACATCACCCTCGACAATGCCGTTTACGGCGACTACAAGTTCCTCTACCTCTCCCCCGAGCGCCTGCGCACCGAGATTTTTCGGAAGAGGGTGCAGAAGATGCAGGTGAGTTTCCTGGTGGTCGACGAGGCGCACTGCATCTCCCAGTGGGGTTACGACTTCCGGCCGGACTACCTCCAGATAGCCGATATCCGGGAGCTGCTGCCCGGGGTGCCGGTAATCGCCCTGACAGCCACTGCCACTCCGTCAGTAGCGAAGGACATCGAGGAGAAACTGCATTTTCCCAAGGACAATATCATCTGCTCCGGCTTCGAGCGCCCCAACCTCTCATATATAGTAAGGAAGACAGAAGATAAGTTCGGAGCGCTGCTTGCAGTCTGCCGCGCCGTGCAGGGTACGGGAATAGTGTATGTCCGGGAGAGGAAGGCGGCGCGGGACATCGCGGCATTCCTGCAGTCGCAGGGGGTGGATGCGGGGTTCTACCACGCGGGGCTGAGCAAGGAGGAACGGAGCGCCGTGCAGGAGCGGTGGAAGAGGGGAGAGCTGCGCGTGATCGCCGCCACCAATGCCTTCGGCATGGGTATCGACAAGCCGGACGTGCGGTTCGTCTGTCACTTTGACGTGCCCGAGGCCGTGGAGTCCTACTACCAGGAGGCCGGACGGGCCGGGCGCGACGGGCTGCGCTCATGGGCGGTGCTGCTGTGGAACAAATCGGACCTCAAGCGGCTCGAAGCCATCTATCAGACCACCTTCCCCGGCCTGGACTACATCGCGGACATCTACCAGAAGATGTACAAGTTCTTCAACATCGCCTACGAGGACGGGGCCGGAGCCGTCTATAAGTTCAACCTCATGGAGTTCGTCCGCCGCTACCGGCTCAACGCCGCCACAGCCTACAACGCCATTAAGTACATCGAGACCGCCGGTTACTGGAGCGTCACCGACGAGATAGACAACCCGACCCGCATCACCTTCACCGTCAACCGCGACGACCTCTACCGCATCCAGCTCCGGGACCCGTCCCTGGATACCTTCGTCAAGGCCCTCATGCGCATCTATCCCGGGCTGTTCTCCCACCTGGTATCCATCGACGAGGACTACGTCGCCCGCGTTATCCAGCAGCCTGTCCGCGTGGTCAAGCTCAAGCTCCTCCAGCTGTCCCGCTCCAGGGTTCTGAAATACATCCCGCGGGCCCGCTCCCCGCTCATCTGCTTTGCCGGAGAGCGCCTCACCCCCCGCAACCTCTACCTTTCGGAGAAAAACTACGAGCAGCGCAAGCGCCTCTTCAAGGAGCGCCTCGACGCCATGTACACCTACATCTCCCCGGTCAGCGACCGCTCCGCCGCCCAGTCCGCCTGCCGCTCCCGCCGCCTCTCCGCCTACTTCGGCCAGGAACAGTGCCGGCCATGCGGCATCTGCGATCTCTGTGCACCGGGGGAGACGGAGCTGATATTCTGAGTATTCCTATTGGCAAAAGTGCCGTCTCTGCGTAAGAGACGGCACATAATTCTGCAAATGTAAATCAAATTTGCCTAGTTCGTATATTTTTTTAAAAATATGGTCGTTTTATAACATATCAACATTATAAAAAAATGACCAAAATTTACAAACATTCTTTTTTTCATCCGCTGAATCTGCTTGTTGTCAATGTGTTAAGCAAAAGTGCCGTCTCTTACGCAGAGACGGCACAGACCGGACTTAATATGAAATGGGGGAGGATATATGGGCGCTTGTGTGCATATTCTTGATTTTCAATGTTTTATCTGAGATTCAAGGAGCCATGACTATATTCTTCACCAGCCTTTCTTAAATTATATGAGCAACTTTCTTTTCCTTGCCGGTGGATTTGTCTGCGCGGTATTGATGGCATTGCTGATAATACCCAACATTCTGATTGTCTCGTACAAGCGC
>DVHI01000080.1 GCA_018712275.1 Candidatus Coprenecus avistercoris
TGAAGTGACCTGTCCACGGGGTGTCTCTTTAAGTGGTTGATATGTATTGTCTTACGGCAAGAGGCTGTGCGGCTTCTTCCGGCAACATTCCGCAACGGCAGCGAAATGCGGGAAACGGTGCCGTTGTGGAATGAGCGAAATGAGCGAAAGGGGCAAGACAGTGACCGGGAAGAGGTGACGCTATGGGGCAAGGGAAGGGGAACGAAAATGAATCGTTCGCACGAGGCAGGAACGGGATGGGCTGATAATCAATCTGTTGGTAAAAGGGCCTGTGGAAGCGTGCTGTTTTAAAACGGCCCTGTCCACGGGGCTTATCTTTAAATGCTTGATGCGTAGTGTCTTGTGAGATGGGGCTGTGCGGCCTCTGCCGGTTTACAGAATGTATGCCTGGCTTGGTTGGATGGGGCGGTGGGCAGGCACAACTGTGGGAAACTGGGGGGAGGCTACCGCAGCAGGAACGTAAAAGGCACATGCAGCCGGGCGGCCCAGTCGTGCTCGACGTGGGAGGCGCCGGGAAATACGGGGCTTATCCATGTGCCGGTGGAGTCAATGGTGTCCGGGTCGATGGCGTCCTGGTCAATGGCATCCTGGTCAATGGTGTCCGAAGTGGTATCCGAACCGATGGCGTCCGGGTCAATGGCATCCAAACCAATGGCATCCGAACCAGCGGCCTCCGGCCCCCCTGTGCGGTTATCGCCGGCAAAGGATGTGGGTGCTCCGGAGCCGGATGCAGGAAGGGACGGACCGGGTCGCCAGCCGCGGGCGGAGAGCAGGCTGTCCAGGCGATCCTGGAATGGAGGGTAGAGGGCGTCGAGGGTGCCGTCGCCGCGGTCGGTGTAGAGCAGATGGGAACCGGGAGCGGGCAGGTGGTCCGAGAGATAGCGCATGAATGCCTCGAAGACTGTCTGCGATACATCGGCGGCGGATGAGTAAGAGGCGCTGGTTATCATCGGCAGGTGGGTGGACATGCAGGCCGCCCCTCCGAATACGTCGGGATATTCACAGAGAGCATACATCGAGATGAGGCCTCCCATGCTGGAGCCGGCTACGAAGGTGTGCTGTCGGTCAGGCAGGGTGGAGTAGTGCGAGTCTATGAAGGGTTTGAGCTCGCTGGTCAGGAAACGCAGGTATTCGTCAGCCTCATAGACAGCTCCAGAGGCCAGCATGTAATCCAGTGCGGCAGAAGCAGATGCCGGGCCCGGACTCGAAACCGGATCCAGCTTGGCTGCATCACCGGCATCCGTGTAAGTCTGTGAGCGGCGAGCCGCGGTCTGTTTATCCGTGCGGTTTTTCATGCCGTCAGGCGTATCCTCACTGGAGACATACCATCCGCCGGTCAGCGAGTCGGGCACAGCCCCAAGATATCCCAGAACTTTCTCCGGAAAGTACTCTCCGTACCGATTATCCCTGTGTGCGACGCCGACAACTATCACGGGCGGAATCTTACCGTCAGCGATAAGCCTGCCAAGAACCTCGTCCACCTCCCATTCCTGACCGTTCCATGTCCAGGTGTCATCGAAGAGCATCTGGCCGTCATGCATGTACAGCACCGGATATTTCTCCCGGGGAGAATAACCGTCAGGCAGCCAGACATACACCTGGCGCGGACTCATGTACGCGGACTCGAACTGCGGGTATTCTTCCACGCGCCCGTATGAGGTGTGGATCTCCGAACCGTCCTTCAGCATGTCGATGACCCCGCCGTCATATATAAGGTATCCGCGCAGGTCTCCCCTCGAGCCGATGAATCGGGCCGAGGCATCCTTGCCCAGCACCATGCAATAGGTAGCGTAGGCGTCGGAAAAGGCTCCGGAACGGGCTGTGTCAATGGATATGACCGTAGCGCTCAGCAGGTCGTGCTGTACCGGATAGCCAGTCACGGGATTGATCGAATGGGAATATTTCTTCCCGTCGAGGATGAAAAACTTGCGGTAGTTGCCGGAAGTGGTGATGCCGCAGTCGGTCAGGTCCAGTAACTTCTGCACATTCTCACCGGCCACCTGGGACCCGTCCACGGGCGCGTCGATACCTATCCTCCACGGCCGTCCGGAGGCATTGAGTCCCTTGCAGACTATCTCCATGCCCACCTCCACCAGATAATTCTCCACCCCGAGGCTGTCCAGTAGGTCTGCCACTACATCGCAGGTGTATCCTTGTGCTATCGCATTGAAATTAAGAGTCACACGAGGGTCTTTCCTAATTATCTGCCCGTTCTCGAGGCTCAGCAGGTCCATCCCCACGAACTCCAGCAGGGAATCCACCGTATGTGCTGTCCGGGCATCGTTGCGCAGACTGTCGAGGCTCGCGGGGTCCTTGAACCCGAATCCCCAGAAGTCGAACAGCGGGCCTCCGCTCACGTCGAACAGCCCTCCTGTCTCTTTCCACAGCTCCATGGACATTCTGAACAGTTCTAGAAAGTACCTGTCCGGGACTATGTCTTCCCCGCGGTTGAACCTGGACAGAAGCGAGCCCTTATTGTATCCCGAAATGGAGAAGTCTATATCGTGCAGTCTATTGGAAACTAAGGTCATGACCGAGTTTTCGTCAACGGCGGATGCTGTTTCCGAAGAGGGCGCCGAGTATATTATGTGGAAGGTTCCGCCCTGGGCGAATCCTTCGATTCTGCGATATTGGTCTTGTTGGGAGCAGGATGCGGCGGCAGCGAGCAGCAACAAGGCTGCGATGTGTTTCAACGATGGCATGATTTTAGTAAAAATGATATTGTTTGCAAATCTAAGAAAAATTGATGCATATTTGTAGTTTGAATTTACGAAAACGACAAGATGGATAGAAAGTGCTTGAAACTGCTGGCTCTGGCAGCAGCCGTAATGACGGCCGCAGTCGGATGCCGCCCTGATGACGAAGAAGATGACAGACTGTATATGTCAGGCTCCCTGAATTTCGATTTCCCCTCGTATGCCGTGGTGGGGCAGGTGGTCGAGTCCTATGTCTCCGGTATTACGACTCCCAGTGGTTCGGACCTGGAGTATTTTTGGGTATCCAGTGATATCGACCTGGGTGATGACGACCTGGATACACTCATGGGCCAGGCCATAACCGTCACTTTGCCTGACGAGCCCGGGGAGTACAGCATAACAGCCTATGCCAGATCCATATCCGGAGAATATTACTCCAGTACCAAGACTGCGACAGTACAGGTGATCACCACTGATGCCGGCAGTGTGGGAGGATGGATGCCGGGTACCGGAGAGTTTGTCGACGGACGGGACGGAAGCACTTATCAGTACCGTCAGTACGGCAGTCTGGAATGGTTTACTCAGAATCTCCGCTATGACGGAGCTGCAGACGGAACTGTTCTGGGGCGTCCGTATGACGGATCGGAAGGGATCGATGATATCTTCGGCAGACTGTATTCCTGGAACGATGCGACAGGAGGAGTCTCCGGCAGCGGTCTGGGAGGCGGCCCTCAGGGTGCGTGTCCCGAGGGATGGTCGGTTCCTACAGTAGAGGACTGGGAGGATCTTGCGCTTGCGGCCAGCGGAACGGAGCTGGACTTCCTTGGGCATTGGGAGGGTCTGGGAGAGACATTGTCGGCTCCCATCACTCTCAACAGTTCCGCCATGTGGCCTTATTCCCCGGACAATCTTCATACCAATACCCTCGGATGGAACGCCTTCCCCACCGGCAATTCCCGCGACCATTACGGGGAATATGAAAATATCGCCGTCTACGGTATGTGGTGGGCCTCTACGGAGAATCCTGACGGTACGGTGCCATACAGGTTCATTTACTACAATACGGACACGTTCGACAACTACTATACTGACAAGGACAGCTATGGAGTCTCAGTGAGATGTGTGAGACCCGCCGTCAGTCAGGAGCAGCAGTGAAAAACAAAAATCAAAATAAAAAGATGAAAATGAAACGAGGTTATGTAACGCTCATCGTCATCGTGGCGGTGGTGCTGGTCCTGTTCTTCTGGATCAAAGGAATGTATAACTCCATGGTGCGCACGGACGAGACCGTCTCCCAGGCATGGGCCCAGGTGGAGAATGTCTATCAGCGCAGGGCCGATCTGGTCCCCAATCTCGTGGCTACGGTCAAGGGCTACGCCGAGCATGAGTCGTCGACTCTCGAGGCAGTGGTGAAGGCCAGGGCCAAGGCTACTCAGGCTACCGTTGACCCCTCCACTCTCTCCGAGGAGGAGCTCGCCCGCTTCATGAGTGCCCAGAATGAGCTCGGAACCGCCATCGGACGTCTGCTCGTCTCCGTCGAGCGCTATCCCGACCTGAAGGCCAACCAGAACTTCCTGGAACTCCAGGCCCAGCTTGAGGGTACCGAGAACCGGATCACCGTCGAGCGTCAGAAATTCAACGAGGCGGCCCGCAACTACAACGTGACCATCCGCCGCTTCCCCAACAACATCTTCGCCGGCATGTTCGGCTTCGAGAAGAAGGGTTACTTCGAGGCTTCCGAGGGAGCCGAGCAGGCACCCGTAGTCAGCTTCGAGTGATGACTGCCGGGGATCTGCTCAGGAAGGAGAGCAAGGAGGCCCTGGTAAGGGCCATTCAGACAGCGGAGAAGAATACCTCCGGCGAGATCCGCGTGCACCTGGAGCAGGTGTGCAAGGGCGACCCCTGCCTGCGGGCAGCCTACGTATTCTCTAAGCTGGGGATGTTCCGGACCAAGGACCGCAACGGAGTGCTCATCTACCTTGCCCTCAAGTCCCGCAAGTTCGCCATTATCGGGGACTCGGGGATCAATGAGAAGGTCGGCGCCGGTTTCTGGAACGAGGTCAAGGACGGCATGGCCGCGGATTTCCGCTCGGGGGACTTCACGGGCGGCATGTCCAGGGCGGTGCTGGCGGTGGGAGAGAAGCTCAAGGCCTTCTTCCCGTATCAGAAAGACGATGTCAATGAACTTCCGGACGATATTTCCTATGAGGACAATCAGTAGAATATTCAGGTCCATCCCGCTCCTCGCCGCAGTCCTGGCGCTGACGGTGAGCGCTTCTGCACAGATTCCCCCCAAGCCCTCCGTGCCCAGGGCGGTAAATGACTTCGCCGGGGTGTTCTCCCGCTCCGATGCGGAGTATATGAACCGGGTGCTGGTGGATTTCGCCGACTCGACTTCCAACCGTATCGTGGTGGTGACGGTCGATGACCTCGGCGGCATGGAGCCGGCTATGTTTGCCTACGGGATAGGAGAGCAGTGGGGCGTAGGCTCGGATAAGTTCGACAATGGGGTGGTGGTGCTGGTCAAGCCCAAAACCTCCCGTTCATCCGGTCAGGTCTACATCGCGGTGGGTTACGGTCTGGAAGGGGCGATTCCGGATGCCATAGCCAAACGTATCGTAGAGAACGAGATGATTCCCCGTTTCAGGGAGAATGACTATACGGGTGGTGTGGCGGCGGCGCTCAATGTACTGATGCGGCTCGCGGCCGGAGAGATATCATACAAGGAATATGAGGACTCCATCGGCACTGGCGGCTCGATAGCGATGATAGTCTTCGGACTTCTGTTTGTCCTTATAATACTCGGGGCGCTCTTCGGCAACAACGGCCCTAGAAACATCAGCAGCGGCGGCAGCCGTACGTCCTCGGTGGCGGATGCGATATTCTGGTCATCCATGCTGGGGGGCAGCCGCGGCGGCAGCGGTTTCGGCGGAGGCGGCGGAGGAGGTTTCTCCGGCGGCTTCGGCGGCGGTTTCGGAGGCGGCTCATTCGGTGGAGGCGGAGCCGGCGGAAGTTGGTAGAAAGGCCCCGCTAAGCCTCCTCGACTTTGTCGAACGCCTTGATGATCTTGGTGACGAGCGGATGCCGCACCATGTCCTCTGTCCCGAAATTGATAACGGCAATACCTTTTATATTCCGTACCAGATCGACTCCGCGCATAAGCCCGGAGTCTTTTTTGTTGGGCAGGTCTATCTGCGTGGCGTCACCGGTGACGATAAACTTGGCGTTGCAGCCCATGCGGGTGAGGAACATCTTCAACTGTCCCAGGGAGGTGTTCTGGGCCTCGTCCAGGATGACGAAGGCGCTGTCCAGGGTCCGGCCCCTCATGTAGGCCAGCGGCGCGATCTGGATGATGCCCTCCTCCATGAGTATCTGCAGCTTGCGGGGATGGATCATGTCATGCAGGGCATCGTACAGGGGCTGGAGGTAAGGGTCCAGTTTCTCCTTCATGTCGCCGGGCAGGAATCCCAGTCTCTCGCCGGCCTCCACTGCCGGGCGTGTGAGTATCAGTTTCTTCACCTCCTTGTTTTTCAACGCCCTGACAGCCAGCGCGATGGCCGTGTACGTCTTACCTGTGCCTGCCGGGCCGAGGGCGAAGATGAGGTCGTTGCGGTAGTACTCGTCGACCAGACGGCGCTGGTTGCGGGTGCGGGCCTTGACGATGCGGCCCTCATTGCCGTAGACGATGTTGTAGTATTCCTCATTGTGCGCCGGCTCCCTTTCCTCGAGCTCCGAGGGATAGGTCTGCCAGTCGAGCATTCTTTCCAGGTCGCTGTCGCTGACCCCGCCTCCCCTGCGGAGGATGGCCGTGAGGGCCTGTATCCTCTGCGAGAGCAGCTCCACCTGCTCGTCCGGCCCCTCGAGCCTGATGTCCGTCCCCCGGGCGATGATCCTCACTTCGGGGAAATAGTGTCTCATTCTGTCCAGCTTCCGGTCATTGACCCCGTAGACGTCCACGGAGTCAAGACCCTCGATTGATATTGTCTTTTCTGTCATATTCTATTGTTCAAACAATGGTTTCAGTCGGTTGTAAGTCTCTATCATCCTGTCATAGTTCCAGCTGCCGAGGAATTCCTCCTTCCTGTCCAGAAATTCCTTGACCGGGAGTACGGTGTACTGTTCCCCGTAGCCGCCCGGGCGGGAGCACCACAGCGGCAGTGCCTCTCCTCCGGCCACGTATGCCAGCCCCCAGAATGTGACGGCGATGTCCAGGCGGTAGGCCAGGCCGAGCTCGGTGTCGCGGCGGCTCATGTTGGAAATGAGATTGCCCAGTGAGTAGACCACAGGCAGCTCGGCCCGCTGGACTACATGGGGGTGAGTCCCTATGACGACGTCCGCTCCCCATTCCAGCAGTCTTCCGGCCCATTCCTTCTGCCTGACGGATGGCTCGGTGACGTATTCGGGACCCCAGTGCGGCAGGGCTATGATGATGTCTGCTCCGGCCTCCTGTGCCCTGCGGATGGCCTCCCGGACGGCGCCGCTCTCCATTTTATTGACGATGAAGGGGGGAGGAACGCTCACTCCGTTTGTACCGTAGGTGAAATTGACGAAGGCCACCCTGGCTCCGCCGATGTCGGTGATGAAGGGGTTGGCCGAGGCCTCGGACAGGCTGTCCCTGTAGATGCCGGTGAAAGGAACTCCCAGGGCCTCATAGCGGTCAATGGACGAGGCCAGTCCGCGGCGTCCTCTGTCGCAGATGTGGTTGTTGGCGCACAGGAAGAGGTCCACTCCGGCGTCAGCGGCCTCCTCTGCCAGGGACTCGGGGGCTGAGAATGAGGGGTATCCTGTGTAGGGAGGGCCTCCCAGGCAGAATTCCATGTTGGCTACGGTGAAGTCCGCCGCGTCAATCATAGGCTGTATGTGGCGGAAATAGGAGGAGTAGTCATAAGAGGCGGACTGGAGGGTGTCGGAGCCGGGTATGAGCGCGGAATGAAGCTGCTGCCTGTGCTGCATGATGTCCCCCAGGAAGAGGACCGACACGGTGTCGACAACGGCCAGCAGTAAGCTCAGGGACGGCATCGGCTACTGCTGCAACAGTTTGACATTCTCGAAGTCCAGGCGGACGGTGAGCCACTTCCGGAGTTTTTCCATATTCTCCTGGGATATGGTGCGTCCGGCCTTCAGTATGATGATGATCTCCTCTGTCCTTCCAAGGGAGTCGGTGCTGATGGAGTATCCGCGTGTGAGAGTGACGTCGGACAGGGACGGGTACTGGGCTATCAGCTCGTTGGTTATCTGCTCGTACGGCAGTTCCTTGGCCTGATATGCCTGAAGTTCTTTCCTCATGTCGGAGATGATCTGCTCGCGCTTCTGTATCTCCTGGTCGCTGCGCTCGTAGATGCTCTGGATGGCCACTCTGTCGGTCATCTCGTTCTGGTCTGTGGCGGCCCTCTGGGTGATGATGAGCTGGTCGTCGGTCAGGCCGAAATCATGGGCGGAGCGGTAAAGGGAGCTGAGCTGGTCTTGTCCCAGGGCCTCTCCGGCAATGAACAGTTCCAGTTTGGGCGGTTTGCTGTGGGAGTAGATGTCGTAGTCGTAGATGTAGCTGCGGGCCATTTCCTTGTTCTCGGCGATGAACTCCTTGGCAGTGTGGTTGAAGTTGTTCTCCCTGATCATGATGACGGCTGAGTAGACGCTGGGCGCAACGATAATTATGGTCAACGCGGCTACCCAGCGGCTGACTCTCTTCTTTCTGGCCGGGTCGGTGAATGTAGCCATGGGAAACTTGAGGTACTTGACCGTCAGGAAAGTGGCTATCGCAATGAAGATACTGTTGATGAAGAACAGGTACATCGCTCCGGCAAAGTATTTCAGGCTTCCCGAGGCCAGACCGAATCCCGCTGTGCAGAGCGGAGGCATGAGCGCTGTGGCTATGGCTACACCTGAGATTACAGTGCCCTTGTCCTTGCGGCTGATCTCTATGATGCCTGCAAAACCTCCGAAAAGTGCTATCAGTACGTCGTATATGGTAGGGTTGGTGCGGGCCAGAAGTTCAGTCGGGTTCTCCAGCTCCAGAGGTGATACCAGGAAGTATATGCTGGAGGCCAGGATACTGATGACTACCATGATAAGCAGGTTCTTGAAAGCCGTCTTTATGAAAGCGGTGTCGTTGGTGCCAAGGCCGTATCCGATGCCGAATATAGGTCCCATCAAGGGAGAAATGAGCATGGCTCCGATGATGACGGGTATGGAGTTGGTATTGAGGCCTACGGACG
>DVHI01000081.1 GCA_018712275.1 Candidatus Coprenecus avistercoris
GGCAATCAGGATAAATTTCACTATATTGGGACATTATTTATTCACCTAACCGCCAACAATTATGAAACATCTACTACCAGAACTGCCCTACGCACCTGATGCACTGGAGCCGGCCATGAGCCGCGAGACCCTGGAGTATCACTATGGGAAGCACCTCCAGACCTACATCGACAACCTCAACAGACTTATTCAGGGAACACCCTTCGAGGACTCTCCTCTGGAGGAAATAGTCATGAAAGCCGACGGCGGTATCCTGAACAACGCCGCACAGACCTGGAACCACACATTCTTTTTCAACGGGCTTACCCCTGAGCAGGGGGAGATGCCCAGTGAACTGCTGAACGCTCTCGAAAAGGACTTCGGGAGTCTTGACAGCTTCAAGACACAGTTCACCCAGACAGCTGTGTCCCTTTTCGGCTCAGGATGGACCTGGCTGGCTATGGACGGGGACGGAAAACTGCTCATCTCTGCAGAACCTAACGCCGGTAATCCGATGCGCAAGGGCCTGCGTCCCCTGTTGACAGTGGATGTATGGGAACATGCCTACTATATCGACTACCGCAACCGCCGCGCAGACTATCTCAATGCCTGGTGGGGACTTGTCAACTGGGAGACCGTTCTCAGGTCGGGATGGAAGAAATAGATACTAACTCACGGAAAAAATGAAACAGGGGATGACACAAAAAGTCATCCCCTGTCAAGTAATATTGGCACCAAATGGCTCAGAGCCTGTCGGCAATGGCCGCAAAGGCTGCAGCGTCGGGGCCGTCGGAGAATGCGGCCGGCTTGCCGGCGTCTCCGCCCTGCTCCACTGACATGTAGATGGGGATGCTGCCTAAAAGCGGGATGTTCAGCTCCTGAGCCATCTTCCTGCCGCCGTCCTTGCCGAAGATGTAGTACTTCTCTTCGGGATGCTCGGCGGGGGTGAACCAGGCCATGTTCTCCACCAGACCGAGTATCGGCACGTTCACGTCCTTGTGGCGGAACATGTTGATGCTCTTTATCACATCGGCTATGGCCACCTGCTGGGGAGTGGTGACGATGACAGCTCCGGTCAGGGGGATGTCGTGCACCATCGAGATGTGGATGTCGCCCGTTCCGGGAGGCAGGTCGATCAGGAGGTAATCCAGTTCTCCCCAGTCCACCTGCATGACTATCTGCTTCATGGCGTTGCTGGCCATGGGACCGCGCCAGATCAGGGCCTGCTCGGGAGCCACGAGGTGTCCTATGGAGAGCAGCTTGATGCCCCACTTCTCGAGGGGAACTATCAGGTCCTTCTCCTCATCCATGTAGGGTACCTGCCCCTCGGTGCCGGTCATCTTGGGGATGGAGGGTCCGTAGACATCCGCATCCACCAGGCCTACTCGGTATCCCTTCAGGGAGAGGGCTGCGGCCAGATTGACCGAGACGGTGGACTTGCCCACGCCGCCCTTGCCGGAGGCCACGGCGATAATCTTGCCGATGCCCTGGAGCTGGGTGTCGTCCAGGTCATTGACCGTCTTCTTGGTAGGCTTGCGTTCCCGCACCAGCTCGATAATGGAGATCTTGGCGTGGGGGAACTCCGCGGCCATAGCCTGCTCACACTCCTTCTTGATAGAAGACAGAAGGGGGTCCGGGGAAGGCACGACCAGCTTGAAACGGACCAGCACGGCCTTCTCTCCGGCCTGCGGATCCGTGGGTTCGACGGCAGCCCCGTTCCCGTCGAAGAGCTTGATGTCCTCGACGAGACCCAGGGAGACGATGTCCTTGTCAGCCGCCGGATGAATGATCTTTGAAAGGGTTTCTAAAATCATTTCCGTGTACAGGTTAATTATTCAACGATATCCAGCTCGTCGATCAGATTGGTGGCTCCGCCCAGCTTCTCGATGATGAAGAGGACGTAGCGGATATCCACGCTGATGCACCTCTGGAGCTCGGGCTCGAAGATGATGTCACCGCTCATGGACTCCCAGTTGCCGTCGAAGGCCAGGCCGATGAGCTCGCCGCGGCCGTTCATGATAGGAGAGCCGGAGTTACCGCCGGTGATGTCGAGGTTGCCGATGAAGGCTACGGGCATCTCGCCCTTCTCGTTGGCATAGCGGCCGTAATCCTTGGCCTCGTACAGCTCCTTCAGTTTCTCGGGCACTACGAACTCCCAGTTGTTCGGGTCTTCCTTCTCCATCACGCCCTTGAGGGTGGTGTAGTAGTTGTAGAAGACGGCGTCACGGGGATAGTAGGGCAGCACGGTACCGTAGGTCAGACGCATGGTGAAGTTGGCATCGGGATAGATGGCCTCGCCCTCACGCATCTCGAGGGTACCTGCAATATAGTCTTTCTTGCCCTGTGCGAACTGCTCGGAGAATGAGCTGTATACCTCAGCATGAGGACGGGAGCTCTCAAGATAGGATGTACGGACTGCACATGCAGGGTCATTCAGCAGAGCGTCTGCATCACCGGCTGCTATAGCCGCATTGACCTTATCGAGGGAAGTGAATACTGACTTGGCGTACAGGTCCTCCACGTATGCGTTGATGTCACCGCCGAACCGGCTGTCGATATCCTTGTAGAATGAAGGCAGCTCGTCAGCAGGGATGCTTTCCTTCAGGAGCTGAATCATGGCTACAGCCACTTTCTTATCAGTCGGCATAGAATAGTCTTCGTAGAAGGACTCCAGACGGCGGCTTACACCTGCAAGCTGCTCCTCTTTCTCAGCGGGATCCTCTGCCGCAAGGGCATCGGTAATCCTCTTGGCGTTGGCAGCGGCGCTCACGAGCTCGATACGGCCCACGCTCTCGTTGATGTAAGTCATCAGGATGTAGTCGGCCTTACGTCCCTCGACAGCAGCGTTGATGTTCTCGAGAGCCTTGCCGTAGCGGGCGATACGCTCCTCTCCGCCTGCATTGACCCACTCGGTGAATGCCTGTTCCTCAGCGGCGCGGCGTGCCTCGACTCCGAGCTTTGCGAAAGTCTCGTTCATACCGATCCACTTCTTCCAGCCGTTGGACGAACCGGCGTACTTGCTGGCGTACTGGAGCATAATCTTGGGATCAGCCTCCATGTCGGCCATCAGCACATCCTGACGCAGGGTGCGCACCTTGATGGCGGCCTCGTTCTTCTCGGTGGTCTCACGCAGCTCGGAAGCAGTCATGAAACGGTTGGTCGAGCCGGGGTATCCCATAATCATGGCGGGAGAACCCTCCTCGTAACCGGCGAGGGACACTTTCAGATACTGTTTCGGGGTATAGGGCACATTGTTCTCGGAGTACTCGGCGGGGTTGTTGTTCTGGTCTGCGTACACGCGGAATATGGAGAAGTCTCCGGTGTGACGGGGCCACATCCAGTTGTCGGTGTCGGCTCCGAACTTACCGATGGCCTGAGGGGGAGCACCCACAAAGCGCACATCCCTGAACACCTTGTACACGATGAAATAGTAGGTGTTTCCGCCATAGAACGAGTTGATGCCTCCGACGATAAACTTACCGTCGCAGCCTGCCTTCTTCGCGAGTTTATTCTGCAGTTTGGTCATGGCCTTCTCCTTGTCTTCGGAGGTCTTGGCCTTGGCCAGAGCCTTGTTTACATCTGCCGTCACATCGGTGAAGCTCTCAAGGAACCTCACGCTGAGACCCGGTGCGGGCAGCTCCTCATCGAGGCTGAGGGCCCAGTAACCGTCACGGAGATAGTTGTGTTCCACGGAACTGAGGCTCTGAATGGTACCGAAGCCGCAGTGGTGGTTGGTGAAGAGCAGTCCCTGGTCGGACACGATCTCACCGGTACATCCGCCGCCGAAGATCACGATAGCGTCCTTCAGCGAAGAATTGTTGATGTCATATATCTGCTGAGGTGTGATTTCGAATCCCAACTCAGTCATCTTCCCGCTGTTCATCTTTTCCAGCAGGGGGAGCAGCCACATACCCTCGTCAGCCTTTACGGGAACTAAGGGCATAAGCAGCAGCAGTAATCCAAGCAATGTAGATTTTTTCATTTCTCTGAAATTTTTTAAATTTGAAACACAAATATAAAAATTATGAGCGGTTTTGGCAAAATAGTAATAGCAACTGACAAATTCAAGGGCTCAATGACAGCGGTACAGGCTTCGGAGGCCGTCCGGGACGGTATCACGGAGGGATGCAAGGAGGCAGGAAGGACAATGCCGCAGATTCTCCTGCGCCCCATGGCGGACGGAGGGGAAGGCAGCATGGGAGTAATGGAGAGAGCCCTTCGGGAAAGCGGCATAGGCTATAGGAAGGAATTCATTCCGACGGTCAATCACCTGGGCTCGCAGATCCTCGCTCCGGTGCTGCTGTACAGCTCGGAGGACGGCACCCGCTGCGCATTCGTGGAGATGGCTTCGGTCTGCGGCCTCAACATGATTCCGCGGGAGAAGCGCAACCTGCTTCGCTCGACTACCTACGGCCTCGGCACCGTCCTGCGCGAATGTATCGAGAGCCACGGGGTGCGGGAGATACTCATGGCTATCGGCGGGAGCGGCACCAACGACGGTGGCTTCGGCCTGCTTTCGGCCCTCGGGTGGTCCTTCTCAAACTCCAGCCCCTTCCGCAACAGGGACATACCCACTTTCATCAGCGGCATTGAGACAGCCTCCGACCGCTCCGTGGACGACATCTGTCCCCATCTGCGCCAGACCCGCATCACCGTAGCCACCGACGTGACAAGCCCGCTGCTCGGTCCTCTCGGAGCCACGGCGGTATACGGTCCGCAGAAAGGATGCCGCAAGCAGGACATCCCGGTATTCGAGAATGCTTTGGAAAACTGGGTAAGGGTCATCGGAGTTCCCGACTTCCCCGGGGCCGGAGCCGCCGGAGGTACGGGATACGCCCTGAAAGCCGCTTTAGGAGCGGAACTTGCGGCCGGATGGCAGGTCTTCGCCTCCATGCTGCATCTGGAAGAGGAGATTGCATCGGCCGATCTGGTCATCACCGGCGAGGGCCGCTTCGACAAGTCATCCCTGACCGGCAAACTCCCCGCCGGCATCGCCACTCTGTGCCGCCGTTACGGCAAGCCCCTCTGGGTCGTCACCGGCACCTGCAGGGTTCCGGCAGACCAACTCGCAGCCATAGGCATTTCCCGCGTCATCGAGCTTTCATCCTCGGCAGCCCCGGGTGAAGACACCTACAGTGACGCGCCGGCCATCATCCGGCATGCCGTAGCCTCGGCCCTGCAGGACTGAGGGACAGGAAAGTGACTACCGGAACAGAAGAGGCAGGAACTCCGCGAGATAGATCCGCCAATTGCGCCATATATGCCCCTCGCCATTCTCATAGTAGGTATAGGGCCAGTCATGGCTGTCCAGAAATGCGCGGTAGTCCTCATTATACCCGTACAGGAAATCCTCCTTGCCGATACCTATCCAGTAAAGAGCCGGCTCCCTGGAGAACTGCTCCGCCAGACTGCTCTCGATATCCGAATACGCTCCGGCGGAGGAACTGCCTTCCGTCCTCTTCTCCCTCGGCATTACAGCCGCTGAAAACAGGCCCACGTAATCGAACATGTCCGGGTACATCCTCGAGATGTTCATTGCATGGCCGCCGCCCATCGAAAGACCGGCTATGGCTCTGGAAGCCTTGTCCTTGCGCACACGGTAATGCTGCTCGACATAGTTGACGATATCGGGGAAGGACTCCTCCATCGTACAGGCTGCCTCTCCGGAGCGGTTGAAATCAGGCTGCTCCAGACCGCCCGGTGTCTGACCGGGAGCAGCATCGTTGAATACATGGCCGTTAGGCATTACCACTATCATCGGCAAGCAGCGGCCGGCAGCTATGAGATTGTCCAGAATCTCCGCTGCCCTGCCCAGGTCGCTCCAGGCCTCCTCATCCCCGCCCATGCCGTGCAGCAGATAAAGCACAGGATACCGGCCCTTGCCGCTGTCATAGTCCGCAGGAGTGTAGACCGTCATGCGGCGGACCGTCCCTAAAGCCGGACTTTCATACCATACTTTGGAGACAGTGCCGTGCGGAACGTCCTGCACGGAATACAGGTCTCCGGGATTCCCTTCCACGATGAAATAATTTGTCAGAGAGGAGACATCCCTCTTAATGAAAACATTGGACATATCCAGCACCTTCAGTCCGTCCACTCTGAAAGTATAGCTGTAGAGCTCTGATCGAAGCGGAGGAGTCGTATGCTCCCAGACACCGTCCTCGCCCTCACGGAGCTCTGCCCTGTAATTGCCCTGAGAGTCACCGTAAAGTGAATCGGAGAGAAAATCCCCCTCGACCCATACCTCCACAGCCTTCGGTGCGAACAGACGGAATGTAACCCTGCCGTCAGGATGTACTTCAGGAGAGGTGACTGCCCGTGTAGACCAGATGGCCTGCTGCGCTCCGGCTTGAAATACTGATAGAAGTACGGCGGTCAGAAAAGCTGCCGTGCTTCTGTTCCAATTTACAACAAACATAATCCTTACTTTTTATAATTATTCTATACTCTGATAATCCAGGGGAGGGTCAAAATAGCGGGAAAGCGACTTGAGGTTCTCGCGGTAGTTGGGAGCTGCGAAGTCCGTACCTTCGAAGAAGCGGTTCCACTCCTCGTGGAGAGCGGCAATATGCGGGTCCGCCTCAGCCTCCGTCTCGTACAGCATCGTACCGTCGGAAGCGTACAGTCTGGCTGTGAGGGATTCGGGTGAACACGACAGGATCAGCAGGCCGCCCTGTGGTACGGTCACTTCGACAGGGGCAAAGACCCCGATGGAGACGCTGAGAGTGACTTCCCGGGAAGCGGTCCACTCATAGCGGTATTCGGTCCGGCCGCAGGGGCGGGTGGCGTACTTGCAGTCCAGCGCTCCGTCGGCAATGCTGACACGCTGGTCCAGAGAGGTTATCACAGAAGGAATACGGGGCTGGATATCAATCCGGCCGCTGAGCATATCGGGCCGCACACCGAGGAAATACTGATCCCACACACGGATATGCTCTCCGTTGCTCCAGGCCTGGAGGAATGTACCCGAACGCCTTACCCAGGTGCTGCCGGGACGGGGCCAGGGATCCGCGCACTCGGACAGGCTGCCGACCGCTCCCTCATCGAGAGCCTGCCGGTTCATATTGGAAAAGAGTCTGAAGGCCAGGTCCTGCTGACCGTATTCCACCATCCGCTGCATGGCCTGGCCGTTGAGCCAGAGCCAGACGGTGCCGTTGTGGTAGGCGTCGTCCTTGTGGTAGCGGTGCCACATCTCGTGCCAGGGATGGAACTGCCCGTCATTCTGGTCGAGGCTCGACACGCCCCAGGGATAGACCAGGTGCTCCCACATCCGGCGGGTATCCCGCATCCTCAGCAAGGTGTCGGACACCAGCTCATGGGCGTAGACGGTGTTGGGACGGAGCTGGAGGTCAGGGGTGCCGTCGGAGTTGAGGTGGTCGTAGATCAGGCCCGACCCCGGGTCGGTGAAATCGTGCTCGAAATTGGCGCGGACCTTCCCGGCCAGGGCCTCCCACTGCCGGGCCTTGCGGTCCTCACCCATGTAGCGGGCCATCTCAGCCGCACATGTCAGCTGCTGATACCAGAGGGCCTGGATGTCCACGGCCCTGTCCCCGCGGGGCGAGCACGGATACTTGCTCTGGCGCTTGGCGTCCATCCAGGTATCGGCGTCGGCGTGGGTCAGATAGCCCTTATCATCTGTAAAAAGCTGTGCGGAGGCATCCGTAGCAGTCTTGACGGCCGGGTATATCTGCTTGATGAAGTCCACGTCACCGGTGTATTTCAGATACTCGTAGGCCTGGATCACGAAGCGGGGAGTACCGTCGGTGGTGTTGTAGAGGATACCGTCGAGGTTCAGGCGGTTGGGCACGCGGCCGTAGGTCTCCGAGTCAGGGTCTGTATCCTGATAGCGGGCAAATGAGAGGAGGATGTCGCGGGCCACACCGAACTCACCGGTGCAGAGCACCGCTCCCGGCATGGCGATGAACATGTCCCTGCCCCAGAAATCGGTGAACCAGGGGAAGCCGGCGTACATGCCCCAGCCTCCGTGCTGGCGGGTCACCAGTTCATCGGCCGTCAGCTCTATCCACGCGAGGGCGCGGTCCAGAGAGGGGAGGTCGGTGCGCATGGCATTGTCCTGCAGGAGGGACTGCATCCGCTCCTGCCGCTGAGCCAGCCACTGCCGCCCTTCGGAGCGGAACTGCGAGGCGAGCTCCCGGCTCTCCTGTTCATTGCCGTAGGAGATGATGAAACCGCCCGCATTGCGGGGAGCCTCCACCACCTTGCCGTCAAAACTCAGCTGAGCGTCCGGATTCAGGGCGGAGATGCGGACGAAGTCGCCCTTAGCCTCCACGGCCGCGTATATCACGGAGTTGCCGTCCTTGCGGGGGAGGGTGATATTGGTGCCGGTAAGTTCGAGGCCGACCTTGCTGCCGGCCACTCCGTCCAGAGCGACGAAAAGCACCTTGCGGCTGTCCACCAGTGCAAATGTCTCCACGGCACAGTCATGGACCCTCTCAAGCCGGTCGGGCCACACGGTCACGGCCGCATCCTTACGGCTGAGCATCCGCCCGTCCACATAGAGCCGGTAATCGGCGAAAATCCTCTTGGCCCGGATGTTCCACCCGGCGTACCAGTCGCTGAAATCATCAGTTGAAGTCTGGCCGTAGTAGAAGCCGGCCTCCTTGTCGCTGTAGGAGTACTCTCTGGACTGACCCGGTGCGATCACCACTCCGAGATCTTCAAGTTCCACAGCATCCGGCTGCGCATGCAGAGACACCGCCGACAGCAGCAGAACCACGGCGGCGTAGACAGATTTTCTTTTCATATCCTATTGATTTTAACTTATTTATTTCCTGCAAAGACCGCTCTCAGCCATCCTGCATGTGCCGGGACGGAGTGTGCCGTCGGCCTCCCGCAGGTGCATCGAGCCGCCGAGACAATAGCGGAAATACCGGCAGCTGCCGCAGGGGTCCCCGAGAGCCTTCATCCAGCTGCGGTCGCGGAACTTCTGATAGCGGTTCTCCCAGACATCCAGGAAATCGTCCCCGCGGTAGATATTGCCCTGGGAGTAGTCGCTGCGGATACTCGCACAGGCGGCGATGTCCCCGTTGGAGAGGATAGAGGCGCAGCTCAGGCCGGCGTCGCAGCGGAAAAGGTAGTCGCGGACCTTGCCCTCATAGCCGCCAAGGAAGCCCTCGCAGCCGTAATCCAGCTTTATCCGGCCGTCCCGACGGGTCTCGGCGATAAAATCCATCACCCGGTCAAACTCCTCCGCAGTCAGCCGCATGTCCGGATCATGGGCGGCCCTGCCGGACGGAAATACGGTGAAAATCCTCCAGCGCCTGAGGCCTATCGAGATGAGGAACTCGCGCAGGTCGGGAAGGGTGGCGAGGTTACGGCGGTTGGCGCAGGTGACCACGTCGAAAACCATGTCCGGGACCCCGATGAACATCCTGATGGCGTTGAGCGCCCTGGCGTAACTGCCGGGGACTCCGCGCATCCACTCGTGGTCGGCCTCGAACCCGTCCAGGCTGACCGTCGCACTGTGGATACCGGCCTTGAGCAGGGAATCGAAACGCCGGCGGTCCAGCAGCATGCCGTTGGTGACCATGCCCCAGGGGAAACCCATGTCGTAGATGGCCCTGCCGCAGGAGGCGATGTCGGGACGCATCAGGGGCTCACCGCCGGTGATGATTATGAAAACCTTGTGGGGGTCGTATTTCTCAGAGATTCTCCGGAGTACCTTGGCAAAGTCCTCGAAAGGCATGTCCTTGACCCCGGAGGTGGTATGGCAGTCGCTGCCGCAGTGACGGCATCTCAGAGAGCATCTCAGGGTACACTCCCAGAAGAGATTCTCGAGGACATGCTCCCTGGCCATCTGCTCCCTGAGGGACCTGTTGAGTTCCAGGGCCAGCCTCTGCTTGAACAAAACGGGCTGCATAATCTGACAATACTTCTACTCCTGAGGTTTACGCTCGAGGGTCACGTCGAGACTGCCCTCCCTCAAATCGAAAACTTCATCATTTCCGGCACCTTCCTGGTCAGCGGCTTTGACGAAATCCGCCTTAATCTCCTTCAGCAGGAATTCCCCTCCGTTTGCCGGGCCATCCACATCCTCAAATGAAAGATGCGCATTCTGCGGCACATCCACCTCACGTCCATTGTATTCAAAATATCCGTACTCATCAGTGATTATCGGCTCCCGGTTCACAGTATCCATTCGATTATATCCTACTGTAAATTCTCTCTCAACTCTTACTTTCTCTACCAGACTGACTTTAATACCAGGAACGGGCTGCCCTTCCGTATCAGTTACCCTGCCTTTAACATTGATAGAATTGAACTCAACAGAAAGGGGTGCGTACAGTGACACACAGGAAGCTGCACTGAATCCCAAAAGCGGAAGCAAAAACTTAAGAATCTCTGTTTTCATATCTTTCTTTTTAACTGTTTTTATTCTGCATCCCGCTCGAGCGTGACGTTCACCACACCGGGCACTTCATAGTCACCCTCGTCCCAGGAATCATGCCATTTGCCTTTCTTCTTCTGCACCAACGGCTGCTCCACGAACTTGGACTGGAAGCTGCCTCCGCCGTCCGGTCCGTCGATATCGATGAAGCCGATGGTGACACTCCCGCCACCCCCGAAGCCATAGTTCTCGACTTTGAGACTGAACTTTCCGTCAGTATCGGTAAGCACAGGCTGCCCGTCCGGATAGTAAATCTTATTGCCCAGGCTGTCCGTCTCCCCATAGTTCGCACAGAATCCCACCTGGATTCCGGTTATAGAACGTCCTTCCTCATCCGTCACGCGGCCCTTGGCCTCATACGTAGCGTGCGGAGAGGCATACAGGAAACATGACGACACTGAGGTAACCCCCAGGACCGCCATAATCCACTTCAGAAAAGTCTTTTTCATAAACTAAAGATTTTTAATTCCCTACAAATATAGGGAATTTTCCTACATTTGCGGAACCATGCAGAAAAAATTAGTGATATTCGACCTCGACGGCACCCTGCTCTACACCGTCCCCGACATCGCGGCTGCCACCAACCAGGCCTTGGCCGCATGCGGCTACCCCGTCCACAGCGAGACGGAGATAGCCTCCTACATCGGCAACGGCATCAACAAACTCTTCGAGAGGGCACTGCCGGAGGAGGCCCGCAGCCAGGAGGAGGTCCTGCGCATCCGGAGCCTGTTCCTGCCTTACTATGGCGAGCATTGCGCCGATATGACCCGGCCCTTTGAGGGCATACCGGAACTCCTGTCGGATATCTGCCGCCGCGGCATAAAGGTCGCCGTCGCCTCGAACAAATACCACCCGGCGACCGTCAGGCTCATGCGGCATTTCTTCCCTGAAATACCCTTCTGCGCCGTATTCGGGGAGAGGGAGGGGGTACCCCGCAAGCCGGAGCCGGTGATAGTCTGGGACATCCTCCGGGAGGCCGGGATACATTGTCCTGAGGAAGTCCTGTACATCGGAGACTCCGGCGTGGACATGCAGACCGCCGCCAATGCCGGCCTCGAGGCCGTCGCCGTCACCTGGGGCTGCCGCACCCGGGAGGAACTGGCCTCCTACTCCCCCGCCCACATCGTAGACAGGCCTTCTCAGATAGCAGATATTCTATTCTGATTTACTGAAGCAATTGATTTACCGCAGCATCCGGCATGTGCCCGGACGAAGAGAGCCGTCAGACTCACGCAGATGCATCGAACCTCCGAGACAGTACCGGAAATACTTGCAGCGGCCGCATTCATCTCCGCGCTCCCGCATCCAGCTGCGGTTCCGGAATACCTGATAACGGTTCTCCCAGACATCGATAAAATCGTCTCCCCGGTAGATATTGCCCTGGGCATAGTCACTGCGGATACTGGCGCAGGCCGCAATGTCTCCGTTGGCTAGGATGGAAGAAGTGGTAAGGCCGGCGTTGCAGCTGAAGAAATTGTCCCGGACAAGACCTTCGTAGCCTCCTAGGAAATTCTCGCAGCCGTAATTGAGCCGGATACGTCCTTCTTTTCTTGTAGCGGCTATGAACTCCATCAGCGAGTCGAACTGCTCCGGAGACAGCCGCATCTCAGGATCATCAGCGGCCCGGCCCGACGGGAAGACCGTGAATATCCTCCACCGTTTCAAGCCCAGGGATATGAGGTACTCCTTGAACTCCGGCAGCGAGGCTAAATTCCTGCTGTTGGCGCATGTCACCACATCGAATATTATGTCGTCCACCTCTGTGAACATACGGACTCCGGCTGTGGCCCTCTTGAAACTGCCCGGAACACCGCGCATCCAGTCATGGTCGGCCTCGAAGCCGTCCACGCTTATCGTCGCGCTGTGGATGCCGGCTTTCAGCAGAGAGTCAAAACGCCTGCGGTCCAGCAGCATGCCGTTCGTAACTATCCCCCATGGGAAGCCCATGTCGTAGATGGCCCTGCCGCATGAGGCGAGGTCTGGCCGCATCAGCGGCTCTCCGCCAGTGACAATGATGAAAACCTTGTGCGGGTCGTATTTTTCAGATATGCGGCGAAGCACTTTGGCGAAATCCTCGAAAGGCATATCTTTCACGGAAGCTGTAGTGTGACAGTCACTGCCGCAGTGACGGCAACGCAGAGAACAACGCAGGGTACACTCCCAGAACAGGTCGCGCAGAACGTGCTTTTCAGCCAGTTCCCTGTGCAGCGGACGGGCCAGCTCCAGTGCCAGCTTCTGCCTGACGGACAAAGAACGCATGACTACTCTTCGCTGTCCTTTTTAAGCTCAAGCGTTACATTCACATCTTTCTTTACGGCATAGTCGCCCTCGTCCCAGCCGTCGCCTTCCTCGACCACCTCGGCCTGAACGGTAACGGTCTGCTCCTCAAAGAGACCGCCTCCGGCCTCTCCGTCTATGTCCGTAAACTGAATGTCAAAAGTATTGTCCCTGAACGGGAATGTTCCGTGAATGACGTGGAAACGGCCTTCGGCATCGGTGACGGCCACGGAATCCAATTGGCTGCTCTGCGACTCGCCCATACTTACCCTGATGCCCTGTACAGGAGCGCCTTCAGCATCCGACACCCTGCCCTTGACCTCATACTCCGCGTATGGTGTCCCATACTCCGCTGTCCCATTCCATATCTCCACATCGCAGGCTGTCAACGATTTAAAGCCAAGACAGATAAGCAGAAATTTGATAACCTTTCCCATAACTGTTATAATTTTAAAAATAAGCAGGTGCAAGGTAAGCATAATAACCTGCCAATCCAAACATTTCCCGACAATTCGGTTATTTCTTGCGGGCGGCTAAGGCCAGGAGCACGCCGAGGGCGACCCCGAGCAGGGCGGCGCAGAGAACGCGGCCGGAGGGCGGCAGCAGGAAGGTCACCGTATGGGCCGGGAACCAGAACAGGGGGATGGTCTTCTTGAAGACGAAGTCCCACTGGGCCTTCCAGTTGACGCGGCAGAAGAGCTCGCCCATCTTCCAGGGCCGTATCAGGGCCAGGGCGGAGCCACCATGGTCCGCTATGTGGATGTCGCATATCTTGTGCAGGGTCATGAATACCGGAGCGAATATCGAGTTCATGGCCACCGAGACGCAGAAGGCCACCAGCACCTTCTGCCAGCACATCGGCCCGGCGAGGAACTCAGTGGCGCCGGTCAGTCCCATGTACTCCAGGAATGCCGGAGTGCCGGACGAGAAGATGATCATCGCCATGTTGATGCCCATGCCGAGGATGCCCCAGACGAGCATCTTGGATATCAGGCCGAAGCCCTTATAGTAGTAACGTCCGGTGGTGATACGTGCGCCCAGCATCTCGCCGGCGGTCGAGAGCACCGCGAACTTGATGAAGCTCACGATCATTCCGTGAGCGGCATTGAAACTCTTATAGGCCTCGTAGACAGGCTCCGAAAGCACGAAGGGCAGGAACACCGCCACCACCGCGCAGGCAAATACTATATCCGCTTTTTTCATGCGGCGAATATACTATATGAAACTTAAATTCCGATAGTTGATTATATTTATTTCTCCGGCCGTATTCTCAAAATCCCCTGCATAGACAACAGCCCTGCGCTCCACCGGCGTATTCAGCCAGGAAGGCAGATTCCTGAGCGTCTTCTCAAAATCTTTAGTGTAGGTCATCGACGATTTTATTTCAAAGGCCTGTATACGGCCCTCCTCTTTCAACAACAAATCCACCTCATTGCCATTTGAGTCACGG
>DVHI01000082.1 GCA_018712275.1 Candidatus Coprenecus avistercoris
GCTTTCAGCTTCTTGTTGCAAGTCGTGTTACTCGGCATGGGGAATACTTTATTATCTCTTGTCATACCCCTGTACTTCTCTATTATCTTTCGGGGAACATCCAACAATCGGATATTGGATTCCGTGTTAGTTTTCTTTCTTCGGGTGATAATCCACAGATTTCCGTCAAAGAATGTTTGCAGGTTGTCTTCCGTAAGGTTCTTGACATCGGAATATGCCAAACCTGTAAAGGTGGAGAACAGAAATAAATCCCTGACAAGCTCGTGTGTCTTGTCGGGCATATCGGTGTTCATCATTGTGTGTATCTCCTCTCTCGTAATATACCCTCTGTCCACGCTTTCGGGAGAGTTGATGTACCCTGCAAAGGGATTGAACGGCAGACGACCGTCATTCCTCGCTATGGAAATAATGTGTTTCAGCACAATCATGTAGCCCCAAATGGTATTGGTGCGGCATTTTTTCTCAGTACGCAGGAAATACTCGAAGTCGTTGATGAACGAGAGGTTCAACTCTTTTAACGGAATATCTTCACGCTTGTAGGTATGGGGTAGGAACTCACGGATGTGCTTGCAGACGGTAACATAACGTCGGAATGTTCCTTTTGCCCTGCTGTGTCCCACTTTCTTGGCAAATTCGCTGTTGTGTTGTTCAAACAGTTTTAGCAAGGTTTCCTGTTTGATACCGATGCCGAGATAGGCATCTTTCAACTTGGCAGCAGTGACATAACCGTCCGTCTGCATCAACTCTTGATAACGGCGGTTTATCTCCACTCTGATTTTGTCAACGGCACGGTTGATTCTTTGCGCTTCGGCACTCTTACCCGAAGCACGGTTGTTCTTCACGTCCCACAGGCGCAAGGGAACATCCATCTTGCAACTGAACTGCTTAATCTCTCCGTCCACCGTAATGCGACACATCAAAGGCAGGTTGCCGTTGGGTTTCTCACTGCCTTTCTTCACGTAGAACAATACCTTAAATGTACTTCTCATAACTCACTTTTTTTTGGTTACAAAATTAATTCATAGTGAGTTACCGACAGATACGACACATAACGCCAAACGATGCAAAATTTAGGTTTCGCAAGAAATTTGCATCATCGCACGGGTAATGATAAAGTAACTGAACTTTTGCTGCGTTTGTCCATATTCTGTCTCTTCTTGGCTTTTGAACAAGAGAAAAATATAGCGTAACGAACGCTTTTTCAGTCTGTTCGCTACGCTTTACTCAAATTTGCTATTCCGTTAGGTGTTTATTTTAAAAAAAAGCAGATATTATATAATTTTGTGTGTTTTTTGAAATTTACAATTTATACCAACAATTAGCAGATATGAAGAAAGCCAATCTTATCATCAACATCGTACTGATTATTGCAGTAGCAGCATTGTTCGTCCTGCATTTCACCGGGAGCGGAAAGGCTTCCAAGCCCCAAACAACAGGAAATGAGAACGTAACAGCGGTAAAGGGAGACATCGTGTATATCAACCTGGACACCCTTGTCAACCAGTATGACATGTACAATGACCTCCGATCAGAGCTGCAGGGCAAGCTCAGCGCGATAGAGAACGATATCAACAAGCAGGGACGCGCACTCGAGAACGACATCAAGAGCTTCCAGGAGAAGATGCAGAAAGGCCTGCTGACCCGCTCCCAGGCCGAGAGCATGAACAATGACCTCGCCCAGCGCGACCAGGACCTGAGGAACCTCACCCAGCAGAAACAGATGGAGATGGCCGAGGAGGAGAGCGTGATGCTCAACAAGGTCATGGACGCCATCACCACATACGTAGCGGAGTACAACAAACAGAAGCAGTACTCCCTCATCCTGACCACCACTACCGCCACCACTACCGTCATCAACGGAAACTCCGGTCTGGACATTACTCAGGAGATTCTGAACGGCCTCAACGCTGAATATATCAAGAACAGAAACAAATAACCCACTTTGAGAATCGCCATCCTATCGTGCTTTCCTCCCTACCGCGGAGGCATCTCCCAGTTCAACACATCCCTGTATCAGGAACTGGCGGGGAGATGCACGGTAGGAGCGTTCAATTTCAAGAGACAGTATCCGGAGTTCCTCTTCCCGGGCAAGACCCAGTACATCGAGGACGGCAGCCGTCCTCCCTTTGAGACATCCCGCGTACTGGACACGGCCAATCCGCTGTCCTACATCTCCACGGCCAGGACCATCCGCGCATGGAAGCCGGACCTGCTGCTGATGAGATACTGGATGCCGTACTTTGCCCCGTCCCAGGGATACGTGGCCAGGCACATGGCCCCCGGATGCAAGGTCATCTCGATACTCGACAACGTCATACCGCACGAGCACCATTTCTTCGACCGTCCGCTGACTACCTATTATATAAATGGTCACGACGGTTTCGTCGTACTGTGCAATGCCGTCCGCGACGACCTCCTGCGCCTGAAGCCGGACGCCCGCCACATAGTCTCCCCCCACCCGATATACTCCAACTTCGGAGAGAAGGTCCCGAGGGAGCAGGCCTGCCGGACCCTGGGCATAGACCCCGGAAAGAAGACACTGCTGTTCTTCGGGCTCATACGCGAGTATAAGGGACTGGACATCCTCCTGGAGGCCTTCTCCACCCTGGACGACAGCTACCAGCTGGTCATCGCAGGAGAGCCCTACGGTTCCTTCGAGCCGTACGCCAGACTGATTGAGGCCAGTCCCAACCGCAGCCGCATCCACCTCTTCGACCGCTTCATAAGCGACAGCGAGGTGGCCCCCTTCTTCTGTGCCGCGGACCTCTGCGTCCTCCCCTACCGCTCGGCGACCCAGAGCGGCATCAGCTCCATAGCCTACCATTTTGACCTCCCAATGGTCACCACCTCGGTCGGCGGCCTGAAGGAGATGATCGGAGACTCGGGCACGGGAATTGTAACAGACAGCATCAGCCCGGAGGCAGTCCGGGAAGCCGTCATCAGGTATTTCTCCGACGACAGTATCCGCCGCGGATGCCTGGAGGCCATAGCCGGAGAGAAGGACAGACTCTCGTGGAAGAGATTCTGCTCGAACCTGCTGGATTTTTACAACAGTCTATAATAAAACACCATACACCATGAAAGCAATTACACAGACCGCATTCAGTTTCAGCCATCAGACGGGCAAGTACGAGGGGAAAGTCCGCGACGTCTACACTATCGACGACCGCTACATCGCGATGATAGCTACTGACAGGATCTCGGCATTTGACGTCATCCTGCCCAAGGGAATACCTTATAAGGGACAAGTGCTCAACCAGATAGCCTCCATGTTCCTGGATGCCACAGCCGACATCGTACAGAACTGGAAGATAGCCTCGCCCGATCCCATGGTGACCGTAGGCTACAAGTGCCAGGGTCTGCCCATAGAGATGATCGTCAGGGGCTACCTGACCGGCAGCTCGTGGAGGGCTTACAAGAACGGAGCCCGCGAGATCTGCGGAGTACCCATCCCCGACGGCATGCGCGAGCACCAGAAGTTCGAGCACCCCATCATCACCCCGACCACCAAGGCCGAGATAGGCACCCACGACGAGGACATCTCCAAGGAGGAGATCATCCGCCGCGGTCTGGTATCAGCCGAAGACTACGCCAAGCTCGAGGACTATGCCCTAAGACTCTTCCAGAGAGGCACCGAGATGGCCGCCCAGCGCGGTCTGATACTCGTGGACACCAAGTACGAGTTCGGCAAGAGAGACGGAGAGCTCTACCTCATCGACGAGATACATACCCCCGACTCATCCCGCTACTTCTACGCGGACGGCTACGAGGAGCGATTCGCCAAGGGCGAGCCCCAGAGGCAGCTCTCCAAGGAGTTTGTCCGTGAGTGGCTGATGGCCAACGGATTCAGCGGTCAGGCCGGACAGCAGGTGCCCGAGATGACCGATGAGATCGTAGGCAGCATCTCCGACCGCTACATCGAGCTGTTCGAGCACATCACCGGAAAGAAGTTCGAGCCAGCCGAATACGGAGAGGATCCTTACGCCCGTATCGAGGCCAACATCAACAACACTCTCGCCCGACTGGTATGAGACTGCTGCTGACCGTCCTGCTGGGCCTGATGCTCGCAGCTCCGGCCGCCGTTAGAGCCGGCGCCCAGGAATTCGTGGCCACGCCCGTGGAGATATCCGCCGACAAGGTCAATGTCAAGGGCACCGTCTACTACCTCCACAAAGTGCTCAAGGGCCACACCCTGTACTCCATCTCGAAAGCCTACGGTGTAGACATAGACGCTATCAAGGCTGCCAATCCGTCCCTGTCCGAAGGACTGAAGGCCGGCATGCTGCTCTACATCCCGGAACTCCCCGCCCGGACGGATGCATCCGCGGATACAGCCGTTCCCGCAGTCAAGGTTACGGCGGAGAACTCCGTACCGGCCGATTCTGAGGTACGCGCCGATGACAAGAAGACCGCCCCCGCCGGAAAGGCCAGGGCCGCAAAGCAAAAGAAATACAGGAAGTACAATGTAAAATGGTACGAGACCCTGGACGACGTGGCCGTCAAGTTCAATGTCACCACAGAGGCCATCATAGCCCTCAACGGCATAGACCCTGACTCCGGCAAGCGCATCCGCTCCGTCATGATTCCGGACAGCGCCTACATGCAGGAGTTCAATGCGGGAAGAATACCGGAAGACGGAGAGCCCGGGACCGACCGGGAGGAGCGGACCGCACGCCATGCTGAAGTGCTCGCCCCCACAGAAGAGTCCGTTCCGGCTGAGACCGCGGTCCGGGAATGGGAAGTAATCCCCGACCCCAGCGGCACCGAACGCCGGATAACCCTGGTCCTGCCGTTCAATGCCAGCCGCCTTACGGGTAGCCTGAACGCCTATACGGCCGACTTCTACGCCGGAGCGATGATTGCAGCGGCGGACCTCAAGGAAAGGGGACTTTTCTCCAACTTCCACCTCAACGTCATCGACATCAACCGCTACGGCAGCGCCTGGGAGCTGGTGGCGGACAACGCCCTCAGCGGCAGCGACCTCATCATCGGCCCCATATCCGAACGGGACATGCAGCCCATAGCCTCATGGGCCCGGAGCAGGAGAGTGCCGGTGGTATCCCCGCTGGACCTGAAAACAGCCTCCCTCCTGCAGGACAACCCCTGCCTGTACCTCTTTCCCCCTCAGTCGGACCTGGCCCTGGGACATCAGCTGGACAAGATAGCGGAGGCCTCCCTCAACTCCGACACCACCGAATCCGTGACTGTCATCTACGAGCAGGGCTATGAGCGTTCCGACCTGGTCCTCCAGACCATGAGCGGGCTGGCGGAGAGAGGCATAGCCTTCAAGACCTTCAAGTACGACTTTCTCAGCGGCCGCGGCATCGACTCGCTGATGAGCCTGTCTCTGGACACTGTCCTGGTCAACCGGGTGATCATCCCCTCCATGAGCGAGGCCTTCATCACCGACGCCCTCCGCAACCTCAGCCTCATCCAGAGTTCCCGCGGATACATCATTGACGTCTACGGCCTGAGCCGCTGGAAGAGCTTCGAGACAGTGGAGCAGGACTATTTCCATGCCCTCGACCTGCGCCTGGCCATGTCCTACCACATAGACTACAACTCCCCGGAGGTCATGGACTTCATCCACAAGTACAGGGCCGCCTTCAACACAGAGCCCACATCCTTCGCATTCCAGGGATACGACATCATGACATTCTTCGTGGAGGCCATGAACACCCTGGGCAGGGACTTCCCGGACGGCATAGCCCGGGTAAGGAGAAGCCTGCTGCAGTCGGACGTGATGTTCGAGGAAGTCAGTCCGGGCTCCGGCTACCAGAACACGGCGTTCAAGGACATCTGCTTCACCTCGGGATGGAGAGTCCTCAACGAATAAATGAAAGAAGGTCCGCCACACGACGAATGTGACGGACCTTCATGTTTTTCAGACGCCGGAGGAGCTTACTTGACGCAGTTGCGGTTGAAATCCTCTATCCACTGCTTCTCGGCAGCGTCCAGCATGTCATAATTGACCGGAGACATGTCTATGGGAGCGACTGTCAGGGTCTCGAAGGCCAGGAACTCCCCGAACACATTACGCACGTGAGGCACTACCAGTACCGCATTCTCATGACGGATACCATACTCACCCTCCACATATAAAGCCGGTTCGTTGGACATCACCATGCCCTCGGCAAGCTGCACCGGGTTCTCCTCCATCCTTACGCTCTGAGGTCCCTCGTGCACACAGAGGTTGTGTCCTATACCATGACACGTTCCATGCCAGTACATCCTGCCGGCCTTCATGATAGGACCACGGGCCAGAATATCCAGCAGACACCCTCTCATACCCTTATAGAATACAGCCATACTCAAGTCTATCATGCCTTTCAGTGCGACTGTATAATCGTCTTTCTGAACCTGTGTAAGGGGGCCGAGCGGAATAGTACGGGTTGTGTCCGTAGTACCGTAGGTATATTGCGCACCTGTGTCGATCAACAGGAAGCCTTCCGGACGGATGACAGCACTGCTCTCAGCCGTGGGCACGTAGTGAGGCAGGGCTGCATTCGCTCCGAAACCCACTATCGCGGGGAAACTCTCGCCCAGATAGTCCGGACACTCGCTGCGGTACTCTATCAGCTTGAGAGCCACGTCGTACTCCTTTATACCCTTGTCGGCATTGGCCTTTACCCAGTCTATCGTCTTGACCAGAGCCTTGGCGTCCTCCTGGAAAGCGCGGCGGTATCCCTCTATCTCCACGGGATTCTTTATCGCCTTCATGAAGTTAAGTGTGCCGCCCGCCGTGGGATCGGCCATGTAGGGCCGGAAAGGTGCACGCTGATGGATGTTGTCCATAGCGGCAAAGAAATACTTGGCCGTAATCTTCCCTGACGAGAAAATGCGGACACAGTCCTTGGGCAAAGCCTTCAGGAAACGGCCGAACTCCTCATAGTCCTTGAGGATCACACCCTCCCTGAGCAGGGCCGACATAGCGTCATGCTCCAGCATCTCCTGACGCAGAAAGAGGGTGATACACTCGGGAGTGACCACGGCATAGGAGAGGGGCAGCGGGTTATATTCGATGTCCGTACCGCGGATGTTGCAGAGCCACGCCACCTCGTCCATACAGGTGATGATATAGGCAAACGGCATTCCCATTTCCAGTTTCTCCACCAGACGACGGTGCTTGGACTGCACGCTCTCACCGCTGATGCTGTCGGGGACGAAGCGCACAGGGTTGAACTCCAGGGCCGGACGGTCCTTCCAGATCCTGTCGAAGGGATCCTCGATAAGAGTAACGTTAAGCGGAGCAAGAGCATCCAGCATGTTCTGGTACTCCGCATAGGAAAACAGGTCCTCATCCATAGCCACGATATCCTCGTCGGACAGATGCTCCTTGATCCACTGCGGTACAGTAGGCTCGCCCTCCACGCGAAGTTTCCTCATCTCTATACCTGAGCCTTCCAGCTGCTTGGCAGCCTGTATGAAGAAACGGGAATCAACCCACAGGGCCGCTTCCTTCTGGGTCACCACGAGAGTGGCAGCCTCACCGGTAAAACCTGAAAGCCACTCAAGTATCTTATAATGCGCGGGAATATACTCCCCGAAATGAGGGTCAGTCGAAGGGATTATCATTGCCGAGATATCGTCCTCGGCCAGGACCTTGCGCAGAAGGTCCAGTCGCTGGGTTCTTTCCATAGATCTCAATATATTAAGTTGTTATTAATTGCCTGCCTTCGCCAGCAGCTCCCGCGCATTCTCGACCGCTGCGGACGTAAGCTCCGAGCCGCTGAGCATACGGGCCACCTCGGCGACCCTCTCTTCCCCATCCAGCCTGCGGATGCCGGTAGCAGCCGTGCCGTCCGTCCCGAACTCCTTGTACACCAGATAGTGTGTCCCTTTCTTTGAAGCTATCTGCGGAAGATGAGTGATGGCGAATATCTGCATCCTCTCCCCCATCCGGCCTATCATGTCTCCCATCTTATCCGCGATTCTGCCTGAAACTCCCGTATCTATCTCATCGAATATCATGGTCGGAAGAGAGGTATAGCGGGCCAGCAGCCCCTTAAGGGACAGCATTACCCTCGAAAGCTCGCCGCCGGAGGCTACCTTCGAGATATCCCGGAGGGATGCCGGACCATTGGCCGAGAACATGAAATCCAGCCTGTCGCCCCCCGAAAGAGTCAGCTTCTCCGTCGGAGTGACCACGGCCCGGAAGACAGCATGAGGCATCTCCAGGGAACGTATATCCTCCTGCAACTCAGATGAAAGGGCGTCGCAGGCCCCGCGGCGCTGCTCCGACAGACGGTCCGCAAGTTCCCTGCGGCGCCTGCCCAGCACCTCCAGCTCTTTTTTCAGCTCCGCCAGGCGCTCCTGCTGCTCCTCCGTACCGCTGAGAGAGGCGGCAAGGCTGTCGCGGAGCGCGATCAGGGCATCCACGCTGTCGCAGCCGTATTTTCTCTGGAGGGAATATATCAGGGACATCCTCTCCTCGACCGCCTCAAGACGCTCTGGAGATACGGTAATGCCGGAGGATATGTCCTCTATCTCCCGCTCTATGTCCGAGACTTCTATCCTGCAGGAGTCCAGGCGGTCAGCCAGAGGCTGCAGACGGGAGTCGTAGGAAGAATACTTTGAAAGGCGGGCGGCAGCATCCTTGAGGAGCTGAGCCACCGAAAGTTCCTCAGGATTGAGGGACGAATATGCCGACTCGAGCCCGCTGCGGATATCCTCCGCATGGGCCAGGGCCTTCTGCTCCGACTCCAGGGCCTCCTGTTCCCCGGATACCAGCCGGGCTTCCTGCAGACGGCCGAGCTGGAACTGCCGGTACTCGGAGTCTCTCTCCGCTTCGGCTATGGAGTCCTCGAGGGAGCGTATTTCACTGTCCTTGGACTCATATTCTCCGTACACCCTCCTGTACTCCTCCAGGAGCGGTGCAGTGCCGGCGAAATGGTCTATCACACCCAGACGGAAATCCGGGTCAGTCAGGAGCAGATGCTGATGCTGCTCGTGTATGTCAATGATTCTGGAGGATATGGCTGCAAGATCTGTCAGGGAGACCGGTTCATCGTTCAGAAATGAACGGGAGCGGCCGGCTGGTGTGATAACCCGGCGAAGGATGTACTCCTCTCCAGTACGGCGGTCATGAAACTCTGCTTCCACCACACAGTTGCGGGAGGTATCACTGAATACGGACGAATCCGCCCGTTTCCCAAGAATAAGGGACAGGGCTCCCAGCAGAATGGATTTGCCGGCACCTGTCTCACCCGTAATGATAATCAGGCCATCGGGGAAGGTGATGTCCAGGGAGGAAATCAGCGCATAGTTGGATATGGACAGACGGGTCAGCATCCTCTCTCCAGCAGTTTTTCGATATTGTCGGCTATGGCAGAGGCCACTTCCTGCTTGGAGGCCAGGGGTATATCCTGGGAGCTACCGTCACGGCGGAAGACGGTGACCTTGTTGGTGTCCACTCCGAAACCGGCTCCGGGATCGCGCATGGAATTGAGGACTATCATGTCCATGTTCTTGCGGTGGAGTTTCGACAGGGCGTTTTCCCTGACATTGTCAGTTTCCAGGGCGAAGCCTACTATGACTCCCCCAGCCCTGCGGCGCTCTCCTATGGCCGCGGCTATATCCTTGGTAGGTACCAGTTCCAGTGTCATACGGCTGCCGTCCTTCTTGATCTTGGTATCGCTGGGAGAGGCGGGAGTAAAATCCGCAACGGCCGCACAGAGCACCGTGATATCGCAGCCCCTGTCATACTCCGCGACTGCAGCCTGATACATTTCCTCCGCTGTAGTGACTTTCCGCAACTCCACTTGCGGAACCGAGGGATAGACTGCGGCCGGGCCCGAAACCACTGTCACCTGCGCTCCGCGGCGCGACAGTTCATCGGCAATGGCGGAGGCCATTTTCCCGGAAGAGTGATTGGAGATGAAACGGACGGGGTCGATGGCCTCGCGGGTGGGGCCTGAGGTGACCACGGCCCTGCGGCCTGCGAGGGTCTGCGCAGGGAGGGATGACCCCAGCATTTTTACGACATGCTCCAGTATTTTTTCCGGCTCCTCCATCCTGCCCTTGCCCTCCAGTCCGCTGGCCAGCTCTCCGGAGGCAGCCTCGACGATGCTCACTCCCCTTTTCCTAAGAATCCTGAGGGACTCCTGGGTGGCGGGATGAGCGTACATGTCCAGATCCATGGCCGGCGCCGCCATTACCGGACAGCGGGCCGAGAGATATGTCGTCAGCAGGAGATTGTCGGCTATGCCGTGGGCCATCTTCGAGAGGGTGTTGGCCGAAGCCGGGGCAATCAGGTAGAGATCGGCCCAGATGCCGAGGGAGACATGACTGTTCCACTGGCCGTTCTCGGGATCGAAGAACTCCACCAGAATAGGATTGCGGGAAAGAGTAGCCATGGTCAGGGGTGTGATGAACTGCTTGGCGGCAGCTGTCATGATGACCTTGACCTCAGCCCCTTCCCTGACCAGCAGACGAGTAAGATACGCCGCCTTGTAGGCAGCTATGCTTCCGGTTATTCCGAGAAGTATGTGCTTGCCTTTGAGTTGCATGACTGTGGACGGAAACTACTGCCGGTCCTCGGCCTTGCGATAGTAAATCTCGTTGTTGCGGAACTCCTCGATAGCGACGAGGGTCGGCTTGGGCAGCCTCTCGTAGTGCTTGGATATCTCTATCTGCTCGCGGTTCTCGAAGGTCTCCTCGAGGGTGTCCGCGTAGTTGGAGAACTCTTCGAGTTTCTGGCTGAGCTCCTGCTTTACGTTGGCGGAGATCTGGTTGGCCCTCTTGGCGATGATCATTACGGTCTCGTAGATGTTGCCGGTGGGCTTTGCCAGCTCGGAGAGGTTGCGGGTGATGGTGTTGGTAGGTACCTGTTTGATTTCCATGGTTGTATCTATTGCTTTAACTATTTGTTCTTATTCAGGAAGTTCTGTGCCCGGTGGGCCAGTCCGTCCAGTTCCTTGCGGTATCCGGACTCTGGATACTCACTGACGAATGTGTAGTAATCGTCTGTAAAGGTTACAAATCTCTCCCTCTGCTTTTCAGGGACACTGTTGTCAGCGTACTTATAGGCCGCCAGGACGGTATAATACATGATATCCTCACGGTAGATGTTGGAGGCATCCTCCTTGAGCACCAGACGGAGAGCATAGTGGGCCGCCTTGTAGTCCTCTATCGTATAGTACAGCTTGGCTGACTCATAGGCCTTGCGGTCCAGTCTCTCCTCCAGGTCCTCGATCATGGCACGGCACTGGGGGGTATAGTCATTGTCAGGATAGTCAATCAGATACTCATTGATGGCCGAAAGTGCCTTGTACGTGGGAGTCTGGTCCAGTTCATACCTGTAGGTGCCCTGGTACAGGCAGTCCAGATACATGAAGCGGGCCTTGTCTACAAAAGGACTGCGGGGGAACATGCTGATATAGGAGTCGAACGCCTGTTCGGCAGCCATCATGTCACCGAAACAGTAGTGTGAGTATGCGGTATAGTACTGGACAGTGTCATCCTGGAGGGTTCCTCTGACACCCAGCTTCAGGGACTCGAACATGGATGCGGCCTTGGAATACTTGCCTGCGTCGAACAATTCGAATGCCATCTTGTACTTGGCGGGAATGTCGTTGCCCTCCAGCATCAGTTCGTACTGGCTTTTGCATGAAAGGGTCATCAGCGCCGTCAGAGACGCAGCCAGCAGCACCGGCTTACGGAATATATTCTTAATCATCTCAAACATTTCGTTCAGAACTTACAAAGATACAATATTTCTTTCTAATATATACTTCCAATCTATAACCCCACACCAATATTATCGCCCATATCCACCTGGACAGCAGGAGCACCCACCATACGGCACCTACGGACGACAGCAGGATTACATCTTCCAGATTGCTGTGGCTGATACCTATATGGGTGTTCAGTCCGTCTATGTCCTCCTTGCGGAGCTTGCCGGTGGAAGCCTCGTCTATCATCGCCGCAGCCCCGTAGGCCAGGCCAAGGGTGTTGGCGATGATCCAGAGGACAGCGCAGCGCGACGACAGGCCGAAGACATGCATCACCGGACGCAGGGCCCTGGAGATGGCGCGGATGATGCCGAACTCGGCCATCACCGCCTGCAGGATGTTGAGCGCGAAGATGATTATCAGCATCTTGGGCACAAGCACCGCGGTATTCCTGAGCCAGTCCGTCAGTTCTGTCCCGAACTCGTGGACCGCAGCGCCCTGCACTGCCCCTCCTGCGGCCGGAGCCTCACCCGGAAGGATCATGTTCAGCAGGTATGCAAGAATTATTCCCGAAAGTGTCCGCACGAGCACAACCCGGAGGGTGGAACTGCCCGTCTTATGCTGTACCGCACTCTCCACTATCATGTTATGAGAGCAAAGAGCCATTACGCCCATTATGGTCATGGCCCTCGGACCGAGGTCCAGGGTGACCGCAGCGGCTATGGCCGAGTACATATTCACAAAATAGCCGGAGACGTAGGCCAGGGCGGCCTCACCGGGCAGACCGAAGTGGATGAAAACCGGCGAGAGGACCTTCGAAATCCACTCTATCACTCCGAAATGACCCAGCAGCATGATGGCGAAGGAGACCGCCACCGTGATCTTCACCATCCACAGGGCCGTCTTCTTAGTGGAGGGCAGGCACCTTTTTACCGCCGCCCAGCTGCGCGTTCTGAACTCCTTGCCGGTCATCATTCCTGTCTTTTCTTTTCCGACTCCTGTCCTCCTTGTCCGGCACTACTTCAGATTCCACTTGCGGGTAACCTTCCGCTCTATCGGGCCTATAAGGGAGGGCCTCAGCAAAGGGGCCACGAACCAGGCTATCTTGTTGACCAGTCCGGGGATTCTGCCGCTGCGGCCGCGGAACATCATGTTCAATGCCTTGCGGGCCGCTGTCTCCGGGCGGATCATCACTCCAAGATGACGCGCGATACGGCTCAGCCTTGGCGTGAGACCTACCAGGGGCGTATCCACCGCGCCGAAATAGATAGAGCAGACCTTCACACCGGTCTTCTGGCACTCGGTCCTGAGGGCGCGGGTGAATATCCTGGTGAAGGACTTGGTAGAAGCGTAGGTGGTCAGGAAGGGGAAGGGGAACCAGGCCGCCAGCGAGGAGATGTTCATCACATAGCCTTTCCGACGCTCCAGCATGGCCGGCATGAAATAACTGCACAGCATGGCCGTAGCGTGATTGTGGACCATGATGATGGAGGATACCTGGGCAGGTGAGATATTGCGGAAGTGTCTGGCATGGAGCAAGCCCGCGTTGTTGATAAGCACCTCCACCTCGGCATTGGGACGCTGCTCCTTCACCGTGTCGTAGACCTTTTTCGGAGCCTCCACCGTAGAGAGGTCAATGCCTATCGACAGAAAATCCAGGTCCGGATGGGCCTGCCTCATCTCCGCCGCCACAGCATCGGTCTCGTCCTGGAACAGGGCCACTATGATCACATTGTAGCCCCGCTGCGCCAGCATCCGCACATATTCCAGTCCCATACCGGAGGAGCCTCCGGTCACCAGCGCATATTTGTTGTGTAACTGTTGCATTCCTACACCTTAATTAATTACAGGCCGCAAAAATAAGACAATTTTGACTTTCCGCAAATCTGATTCCATCACCTTCCGCTAAAGAATTTTTCCTATCTTTGCCCTAGTTTAATATTTTTTCACCTTTTAACAATACTACACCATGGCATCAATCAAAGGAACCAGAACAGAGAAGAACCTCCTCGCCTCATTCGCAGGTGAGTCCCAGGCCCGCGGCCGCTACACCTACTTCGCAAGCGTAGCCAAGAAAGAAGGCTACGAGCAGATAGCCGCCATCTTCCTCGAGACCGCCGAGCAGGAGAAGGAGCACGCCAAGAAATTCTTCAAATTCCTCGAGGGCGGCATGGTAGAGATCACCTCCACCTACCCCGCCGGCATCATCTCCACCACACTTGAGAACCTCCGCGCAGCAGCCGAGGGCGAGAACGAGGAGTGGACAGTCCTCTATCCCGAAGCAGCCAAGGTGGCCCGCGAGGAAGGCTTCACCGAGATCGCAGTAGCCTTCGAGATGATTGCCCGCGTCGAGGCCGAGCACGAGGCCCGTTACCGCAAGCTCCTCGAAAGAGTCGAGAGTGGCCGCTTCTTCGAGCGCGACGGCGAGATCTACTGGCAGTGCCGCAACTGCGGTTACGTTCACAAGGGCAAGAAAGCTCCGCAGAAATGCCCCGCCTGCCAGCATCCTCAGGCCTACTTCGAGCCCAAGAAGGAGAATTATTAGTGCTGGCCTGCTGTATCACACTTAAGGCTGCCTTTCCGGGCGGCCTTTTCTTTTTGCAGGGAATTACTATATTTGCGCACAGAAACATTTACGACTAACCAAATAACCACGGAAGATGATTACCACAGAACAGGTGAGAGACTTGCGTCAGCGTATCGATACGCTGGGGAGGTGTCTTTGACATCGCTGCGAAGAAGGAGCAGGTAGCTCAGATGCAGCAGCACAGTGCCGGGCCCGGATTCTGGGACGACCCGAAGGAGGCCGAGGCATTTCTTAAGAAAATGTCGGGCGTGAAATTCTGGACCGATGCCTACGACGAACTCAGGAAAATGGACGAGGACTTAGAGGTTCTCCTGGAATTTGCCCGGGAGGACGAGTCCGCCCAGCAGGACGCCGACGCCCAGTTCGAAGCCCTCACCGGGAAGGTCGAGGACCTGGAGCTGCGCAATATGCTCGGCGAGGAAGGGGACAATCTCGGGGCCATCCTCAAGATCAATTCCGGAGCCGGCGGTACCGAGAGCAACGACTGGTCGGCCATGCTCATGCGCATGTACGTCCGCTGGGGCGAGCGCAACGGCTACAAGGTGGCGGTCAGCGACCTCATCGAGGGGGACGAGGCCGGCATCAAGTCGGTGACCATCGAGTTCGAGGGGGACTACGCCTTCGGCTACCTCAAGGGCGAGAGCGGAGTACACCGCCTGGTACGCATCTCCCCGTTCAATGCCCAGGGCAAGCGGCAGACGACATTCTCCTCCGTCTTCGTCTACCCTCTCGTGGACGACACCATCGAGATAGAAATCAACCCGGCCGACCTCGAGTGGGACACCTACCGCTCGTCCGGAGCCGGCGGCCAGAACGTCAACAAGGTCGAGACCGGTGTCCGCGTGCGCCACATCCCCACCGGCATAGTGGTCGAGAACACCGAGACCCGCTCCCAGCTCGACAACAGGCAGCGTGCCCTCCGCATCCTCAAGTCGCACCTCTACGACCTGGAACTCAAGAAACGCCAGGAGAAACAGGCAGAGCTCGAAGGCAAGAAAAAGAAAATCGAATGGGGCTCCCAGATCCGCAGCTACGTCCTGCACCCCTACAAGATGGTAAAAGACCTGCGTACCGGATATGAGACTTCCGATACGCAGGGCGTTCTCGACGGAGACCTCAACGCCTTCATGAAGTCCTTCCTCATGGAAGCCGGCTCCGCTTTGTAAATCTTACAGTTCCCAGGCAAGGGCCGAGGCGCCGAGGATGGCGGCGTCGGAGTCCTTCAGGGTGGAATACAGGAGGCGGATCTTGCCTTTCCAGACATCCAGCAGGTTCTCGTTCATGGCGTCGAGGATGGACTCGGTCAGGAACTCCTTCGAGCGGGCCAGTCCTCCGAAGAGGATGATGGCTTCGGGAGCGCTGAATGCCACGAAGTTGGCAAAGGCCTCACCCATGATGCGGCCGGTGTAGTGGAATATCTCGATGGCCAGTTTGTCTCCCTTGGTGGCAGCGTCGTAGATGTCCTTGGACGTAATCTCCTCGACATCGAGGGACCTCAGCAGACTCTTGTCCTTGCGCTCGGCGAGGAACTCACGGGCAGTGCGGGCCACGCCGGTAGCCGAGGTGTAGGTCTCCAGACAGCCCTTGCGGCCGCAGTTGCACTGTCTGCCGCCCCGCATGATGATAGTGTGGCCGAGCTCGCCTGCGAAGCCGTCATGGCCGTAGACGATATTGCCGCCTATCACTATACCGCTGCCTACACCTGTTCCGAGGGTGATCATGATGAAATCCTTCATGCCCTTGGCTATGCCGTAGGTCATCTCGCCGACAGCCGCAGCGTTGGCATCGTTGGTGATGGCCACGGGGATGCCGACTATGTCCTTGATCATCTTGGCGAAGAAGATGACCATCGGTTTGTCGTTCTCGTCGTATGCCCACTTGAGGTTGGGCGCGAACTCGATGGTGCCCTTGTAGTAGTTGCCGTTCGGGGCTCCGATACCGATACCCTTCACCTCACCGTCGTTCTCGGCCTTTTTGATAAGGTCCTTGATGGCTGTGGTCAGATCGTCCACATACGCGGACAGTTCCCTCTGGAGAGAGGATATCACACTCTGATACAAGATGTTGCCGCGGGCATCGACTACACCGAGCTTAGTGGACTGACCGCCCACGTCGATACCCATTACCAGTGCCTGTTTTGCCATAATACCTAGTATTTATTCTGTTACAATATCCTTGTTGACATTCTTATAACCCACCAGCGCATAGAAGAGGATGTATGCCGCGCATACCAGAGGCACGAGGAAGCTGGTCAGGAAGGAGCCGGTGACATCGGCGATGGCGCCCTGGAGCGGAATGAGGATACCGCCGCCGCATACCATCGTCATGAACATGCCGGAAGCCACCGAGGTGTACTTGCCCAGACCCTCGACGGCCATGTTGAAGATACCGCCCCAGCATACCGAGGTGCACAGGCCGCAGAGCACGAGCAGCATCATGCCCACAGGGATGTCAGCCGACACGAAATGTCCGGTCGAGCCCTCGAAGCCGAAGAAACGCACGGTCGAGGTAGTCGGCAGCAGCATGCCCAGGATGATGAACAGGATGCAGACCGAAGACACGAAGAGTATCTGCGCCCGGCTGGAGAAGCGTCCTCCGAGCAGACCTCCGCACAGACGGCCGATGAGCATCATCAGCCAGAACACACCGGCGATGGAGGCAGCCACACCGGAGTCCATTCCGAAACCGGGAGTAGCGGCGTCTGTAGCGGTGGACAGATACTGGAGCACGTAGGTAGGTATGCCCACCTCGACGCCCATATACAGGAAGATGGCGATGATACCCAGGTTGAAATGACGGAAGGAGAATGCGCTGTAGCGCTTACCGGCAGCAGACACGGCCGGTTTCTCAGCCGCAGCCTCCGAGGCCTTCTCGAGCTCAGGCTCGGGAATCCTGACGAAGGACAGCACGATGAACACCAGCAGGAAAATGCCCAGTGCGATGAAGAGAGCCGGAGTGGCGTCGGATATCTGCGCCTTCGAGGCATCCCCCACGAGGGCACCTACGAAGATAGTCACGAAAGTAGCCGCCAGGGAGTTGCCCACGCCGCCGAACTGAATCAGCTGGTTGCCCCTCTTGCCGCCTCCTCCGAGGGTGTTCAGCATAGGGTTCACGACAGTGTTCAGCATGCACATGCAGAATCCGGCGATGAAGGCTCCGGCGAGATACACGCCGTAGCTCTGTACGGCATTCCATCCGGAGACATACTGCAGGAAGACTCCGAGGAAGCCCACTGCGATAGCGGTCAAGGCCGTCTTCTTATAGCCTATCCTCTTGAGGAGTATGCCGGCGGGGATACCCATCACGGCGTAGGCGATGAAATTGGCCGCGTTGCCGAGCTGGGCCATGGCGTTGGAAACTTCAAATTGATTTTTCACGATTACCGCCATCGGGTTGCAGAGATTGGTCACGAAGGCGATCATGAAGAACAGCAGGTACATCATTGCGATGGGGAGCGCATAGTTCTTCTTCACGGTTTGAGTTGTAGACATCTTTCTTAAAGGTTAGTGTTTGTTTTACAAACTACAAAGTTAGTAATTTTTCCAATTACTCCTCCAAAGAATCCAGAACTTCCGTCACCCTCTCATAATCATATCCGCGGGAAAGAGCGAAGCGCAGGACCTTCTGACGCCGTTCGAAGGGCGTGGCGGCCTTGACACTCCTCCATTTGACCTCAACGACCTCCCGCATGCGGCGGGCACTCTCCCCCTCATCCACCTCCTCCAGCGCAGCCTTCACGACATCAGGGGCAATACCCTTCGCGCTCAGGGCAAATGCTATCTTCCGGGGGCCCCACCCGGAAAGAGCGGCCTTGTCCCTTGCGAAGGCGCGGGCATAGCGGGCATCGTCGACATACCGCTCCGACCGCAGGCGTTCCAGCACGGCGGCGGCCTCCTCCCCCGTGACGCCCTTGCGGCGCAGCAGGTCCAGGACACCGCGGCTGCAGTATTCCCGCCGGGAGCACAGCCAGGCCATACGGTTGAACAGAACGTCAGAAGTAGTATCCGAGGCTGACATACACACCCATTTTCTTAGTCAGGTCCGACCAGGAGAAATCCACGTCCACGGGCCCTATCGGCAGGTCGTACGAATACCGCACTCCGAAGCCCCACCAGTTGCCGGCACTCATGCGGCCGTCGTCGAGCTGATGCCGGGATGCGAAGAAATTCTGCAGCCCGTCCGACTCCCTGGCGTAGTTGACCATGCCGGTGACATAGTGCTTGCCGTAGACATTGACCCGGAAGTCGCTGCGGAGGATGACCAGCGAGTTGTCCATTATCTCCGGACGGTTGAAGCCTATGAAGGGCAGCTGGTGCGAAGCATACCTCCCGGGCATGACCCCGCCCATTATCGTATTGTAGGCCCTGAAATAACTGCCTCCTATCAGGAACCTGGAATACACCTGCGGGGATATCACCAGCCTCTCCCCGAATGCCGGTATATACGAGGTGAAGGAGAGCGTCACGTCCCCGAACGTGCCGAAGTCTCCGGAGGCATTGAAATCATGGAACTTCCAACTGCCGTCCAGGGTCAGGTCCACGCCTTTGGTCGCGAAGGAAGAACGGTTCTTGCTGTCAAACCGAATCCGTGTATAAAGTCCCAGATACGAACTCCTGAGAGTCTCGTCCCCCTCTACTGGCGTGATTCCTCCCTCATCGAGAATCGGCTGGAGATAATGCTGGTAGATGTAGTTCTCATAGCAGAGGCCGAGTTCCGTAGTCATGAACCGGGAGTGGTACTCGGAAAAATATGCCTTGACCTTCTGGTTGTAGAACAGGGCGTTGGCATAGGTCCTCCCGCCGTCGGTGATATTGGTCTCCTCCTTGCGGAAGGAGTAGGATATGTTGAAGCGCGGTATGACACGGGGTACGAACGAGACCTGCACCTTGGCCCAGGGGTTGTAGCTCAGGCGGGTGGAGACATTGAATTTCACTCCGGTCAGTTTCTGCTCGTTGATGCCCAGTCCGAGCAGGATGGCGGCCGCTTCCTGGGAGTCAAAACGGAAGCCGAAACCGAAGTTGTGCGGCACGTCGGGCACCAGCGCGATATTGACCTGCCAGGTGCTGTCCACGGGATCGGGCTGAAGGGTATAGCTGATCTTGGAGAAGGCATTGGTCCCGTAGAACATGGCCACGGCCTTCTCTATCTCCCTGCCGGTCATCCTCTTCTTCTTCAGCAGTCCGGACTTCCTCAGCAGCCATTCCCCGTCCTTGAGCCCCACTCCGCTGACCGAGATGGAGCTGACGGTCAGGGTATCACTGTCCATATTCCTGGCCCGGGGAGCCTGCAGCTGCTTGCCGCAGGGACCGTAGGAGTCCAGCATCTCCTTGAGAGCCCGGAGTTCCTCCCTGTGCCGGTCCGCAGCCGCATAACCGTTGCGCACCAGGGTGCGGATGCTCGCCTTGTCGAAACTCATGGGTCCGAATCCGGTCACGTCCGGCTCGATGAAGATATCGCACGAGGCTATGTTGTCGTTGGACTTGCGCTGCGTCACCACGCCCATGAGCTGGTCTATGAGCTGCGGCAGGGAGTTGAGCGCGTCTGGATCGCCCCTCAGCGTACTGGACACCCTCACACCTATTATTATATCGGCACCCATCGCCCGGCATATATCCACGGGGAAGTTATTGAGCATCCCTCCGTCGACCAGCACCATATTGCCCATCCTCACCGGCGAGAACACCCCGGGGATAGCCATGCTGGCCCTGATGGCCTTGGACAGATAACCGCTGTGGAAGACCACCTCCTGCCCGGTGACCATATCGGTGGCCACGCAGGCGTATGGTATGGGCAGTCTGTTGAAATCTATCGAGTCCTGATAGCCGACCGAAAGGGAATTGAGCAGATTCTCCACATTGTTGCCGTTGATGAAGCCGGCCGGCAGCGAGCCCACGAAGGTATTGATTCCCTCTCCGTGCGCCGACCGCTCTCCGGACGCCTCCTGGTCCCTGCGGCTGCGTCCCGCCTCCATCTGCCTCTCCAGGGAAGCCGCCGTGGTGAACGGCACGGTCAGCAGATACTTGGAACTGTGCTCCTTATCCTGAAACGAGAGCTGGTCCCGGGTGACGCTGTTGCTCATGATGACCGACCAGTCCACACTGCTGATGAGCGAGTCCATCTCGTCCGGCGAGTAACCCATGCAATACAGCCCGCCGATGATGGAGCCCATGCTGGTGCCCGCCACGAAATCCACCGGAATGCCCATCTCCTCGATGACCTTCAGCGCCCCGATGTGAGCCGAGCCCTTCGCCCCTCCCCCGCTGAGCACCACTCCCACCTTGGGACGGGTACGTCCGAGGGAGTCCGCCGCAGACGCAGGAGCGGCCGCTGTACACGCCAGCAGCAGGAATGACGCCGGGAACAATATTTTCCTGAAAAACCCCATATCAGCTGTCTTTTTTACCTCCCTTGCCGCTGAGCATCCCGCAGGCCGCGAGAATATCCTCTCCGCGGGAGGCCCTCAGGGTAGTCAGCACCCCGGCCGAATTCAGCCTCTCCTTGAACTGCTCGATGACAGGCATCGGCGAGGGGGCCAGGGGCGAGTCGGGAATGCGGTGGAAACGGATCAGATTGACCCTGCACTCCAGTCCGCGCAGCATCCGGGCCAGGGCATCGGCATGCCGCTTGTCGTCGTTCACCCCGGCGAACATGATGTATTCGAAGCTCACCCTCCGCTGCCCCGTAAAGTCGTATTCCCGTATCAGGGACAATGTCTTACTCAGCGGGAAGGGCTTCTCCATCGGCATCAGCTCCGCCCTTTCCTCCGGGAAGGGGTCATGCAGGCTCACGGCCAGGTGGCAGGAGCACTCGTCCATGAAGCGGCGCAGAGGCGACTCTCCGGTGCGGGGATCGGACGTCACTCCTATGGTCGAGAGGGTTATGCGCTTGGGGCTCCATCCGAACCCCCAGGGGGCTGTGAGTATGTCAATGACGCGGCGGACGCTGTCCCAGTTGTCCAGGGGCTCGCCCATGCCCATGAACACGGTATTGGTCAGTTCCGCGGCCTCGTCCACCTCCAGGAACTGGGAAAGAATCTCTGCGGGAGTCAGGTTGCCGTGCCATCCCCCGCGTCCGGTCATGCAGAAGCGGCAGCCCATGCGGCAGCCCTTCTGGGAGGAGACGCAGAGGGTACTGCGGTCCTTGTCGGGAATCATCACGGCCTCCACCCCGGGACCGAAGGGGAAGAGGTACTTCTTCGTACCGTCCGCCGAGGAAATCAGGTCCACATAGGCAGTGCGTCCCACCTCAAAGTCACGGGCAAGGGCCGTCCGGGCTGCTTTCGGCAGGTTGGTCATCTCATCTATCGAGCGTACCCGCTTACGGTAGAGCCAGTCAGCCATCTGCGATGCCGCAAAAGATTTGAGGCCGTACTGCGCGCAGACGGCCTTGAGCTCTTCTATATTTTTTCCTAAAAGCGGTTCCATATCAGTTTCTGTATTGGAAATATACAGGGAAATTGTACGTCACATCCACCGGTCTGCCGTCCGTCTCTCCAGGAGTCCAGCGAGGTGAGCGTTCCAAGACTTTCAGCACGGCATCTGTGAAGACATTGTAATCGAAACTTTCCAGGCGTTCACCCCGGACATCCAGACGGGCCAGCCGTATGTCCGAGACCTCGCCGGTACTGCGTATCCGGAACTGGACGGTCACTCTGGCGCTGGCACCGTTTGCCTTTGCCTCCGGAGGATACTCCAGGGACGAGAACACCCAGCGCGTAAACTCTTCGGCGTCCTTGCCCATGAATAAGGGTTTCTTTTCCACCAAGGAATACGGCACCGGCTTATTCTCGGGCACATTCTCGGACACATTCTCCTGCACCGTCACCGGCTGCATCCGGGCAGCGGTCAGCGGTCTGGCGAAAAGAACCGCAGCCGCCAGGGCCACAGGTATCACATACAACAGGCGGAGACAGACCCTCCATCCTTCGGGTGCCGGTTTCTGAATCATGGCAATACGGCGGTAGAGACTGGAATTGCGGAACGGGTTGGCCAGCGATACGGCCATACCCCTCGCAGCCTGGCCCACCAGGGAGAGCTGATAGCCCTTGCGGTCAGCCCCGGAGGAAAGCACCGCGTTGTCCGCCTCGAACTCGCAGTTCTGACGGAGATCCCGGAGCAACAGCCATGCGGCGGGATTGAACCATTGGAGGCAGAGCAGCAGCGAGGCGTTGAGCAGCAGAAGCGAATGCCGCATACGGACGTGGGCCATCTCGTGCCTGATAACGTAACTGTCACTGGTGAAATCCTCCTCCGCAGGAAGGAAGATGACGCCGAACCAGCTCATCGGCTCCACCCTGCGTCCCCTCCGGACCGGAACAGAGACCACGGTCACCGCCCTTCCTCCTACCAGAGTCCTGTAGCGGCGGCCCCTGAAAAGCAGGACGACAGCCGCCGCGACCGGCAGTATCACCTGCGTCAGCAGAGTAAGCGCCACTCCCGCCACATACACCGTCGTCAGCGCCTCCGGCAGCCATGAGACGAGCCGGGCGCCTGAAGCCTCCTCCATTGCCGGGGAGGAACCTCCGTCGGAGAACACGGTCTGCCCGGAGAGGGTCATCAGACCCACCACCCCGGGAGCACGGCCATCAGGTATGGGGATGCTCAGACGGGACAGCAGCAACGGTGCGCACAAGGCGAAATACAGAATCAGATTGAGCAGTACCCTATTGACCCTGAATGTCTTCTGCGAGCGCAGCAACAGCCTGAACCCGACCCAAAGCACCGCCAGCACCGCAGCCGAACCGACAGCGTATGTCAGCAGAGCGTTCATTTTCAGAGACTACTTGCCTTCCTTCTCTATCATCTCGATGATGGACTTCAGGTCGTCCACGCTCAGGCGCTCGCTCTCCACGAACTGGGATACGACCTTCTTGTAGGAGTTGTCCAGATAGTCGCGCACCACTCCGCCCAGATATCTCTGGCCGTACTGCTCGCGGTTCATGGTGGCGGCATAGCGGTAGGACAGGCCTTCCGGCTTGTGGGTGGTGAAGCCCTTCTTCTCCAGGGAGCGGACCATCGTGGATACAGTGTTGAAATGAGGCTTGGGCTCGGCATACAGGCTGAGCATCTCGGACACTGTCAGCGGGCCGTTGTCCCAGAGGAGGTCCATTACCTCTTCCTCTCTTTTTGTGAATTCGCTTCTCATTGTATTGCAGATTAAATACGTTTCCAATTAACACGACAAAAATAATAAATTTTTCCGTAAAATTCATCTGCGCCTCCTTGTGAGAGCGATTATTCCGGCAGCTGCCGCTACTGCCGCCGCAATCCCGAGAACCAGCCACGGCACCGGACGGTCCTTTTTATCTGCCGCGGCATCCACTTCGGCGAAATAGTCCTCTCCGAGATACTTCCCCTCAGCTATGAGCTCCAAGGCACGGTCCAGGACGAAATCCTCCTTCGCGGTGAAATATTCCTCGTAGGTGGCGGGCACCGGATAGTCGGGCATCAGGCCCCTGCCGGCGGGAGTTCTGGGCGTGACGGCCGTGTCGAAGACCTCGCGGACCAAAGGGATGTGGAGGACAATCTTGGAGTTGGGCAGACGCACCTCATTGTATTTCAAGGCTGTCATGAAATGATAGCAGGTCTGGGTCTCGCGGCCTACGGTCACGGCCCGGCGGTTGCGCACCAGGACGGACGGGAAGAGGGAAGCCGCGGAGCAGGAAGTCTCGTCGGTGAGGATGTAGAGACGGCCCCGGTAATTGACGGTCGAGTCCGGATACAGCACCCGGCTGTTCTCGGAGGGGGCGAAATAGCCTTCCTTGCCCTCGACCGGCTCATAGTCGGGAAAGACGATCTGGTCCGGAGTGTAGTTGAGCGAGTGCCTGAGCGGGCCTCTGGTCTTGACCCAGGAATAGCCGCCGAGGTCGCGGGTAGGAGCGTTGATGAACATCGACAGCAGCTCGTTGGTAAAGAAGACATCCCCTCCCGGATTGTCCCTGAGATCCATGACCATGTAGGGCACATCGAGGTGAGCGGCTATCGAGTCGCGGACGGCATCCCTGTCCACCTTGGAGATATCGAATGAGCTCAGGCCGAAATACACGGTGGAGTCGTTGAGCATCCGGAAACTGTACGGACAATCCTTGTACCGTAGGAGGTGGCTGTAGTGAGCCATCTCCAGGGAAGGCTGCGGCCAGAAGCCCGTAGCCCTGCGCGGGGACACCCATCTGTCGCGGTACACCTCACCGTCCGCGAATTCTATTACCGCCTCCTTCTTGCCGCTGCTGCTGTACACATCCCTGTCATCGTAGTACCAGTTCCAGCCCTGGCTCATCCTATAGTCCCTGAGACTCTCGCTGCGGCCGTCGTATCCATCCACCTTGAACGTCCTGACCTCCTCTATGATATCTTCGGCAGGCCGGCCGTCTATAGCCGCAATCCTGCGGCCGACATACTTCTCCAGCCCCTTGCCGTTCATCACCCTGGTTACTATGAGGCTGTCTCCTATCACGCCGGGGAATATATTGGCGACATTCAGTTCACTTGTATTCAGAGCTGTCATGATCCAGGTGTGGCTGTCATGCACCAGTGCGACCGTACGTTTCAAGATAAGCCAGAACTCAGTATAGGAAAGGTCCTCCGCCAGGTCCCGGCTGACAGTCAGCGAGTCGAACCGGGCTATCTCCTGAGGAGAGACCACATCGTAAAGCGACGGATATTCGTTATAGATCACGTCCATCAGTGCCCGGAAATCTTCCTGAGCCTGCTCCGCCGTAAGGCTGTCGGGAATAACCAGCGCCTCCGGCTCGATGAAAGTCGTCTCAAGCCCGAAAGGAGTCATGGGATCCTTTCCGGCATTGTTTTTACCGCTCATGGAAAAGCAGATATGAGGCACATCTACTGACGGTTCATAATAAGCCACATAACCTAACGTATCTCCCTTGCGTATCTTCTGCCCGTCCTTGAGCACCATGTCCCCGTTCAGACCCGAGAACCAGAGCTTGTCCCCGTCAGCAGTGCGTATTCCGAGAGTCATGCTCACGCATCTGTCCGGGACAGCGTACCCTCCCTCAGCCACCACACTGGCTATCTGTTCATTCCATGTCCGGTCCTCGTCCGTGCGGTATGACTGCATACCTGTCCCCCATTTCACCGCCACCCCGGGACGATGAATCACCCCGTCCACCGGAGCCACCACCGGAGTCCCCTCAGGCGCACCGATAATCAGATTCCCGAAATTGAGTTCGCCGTCCACATACTGCTGCGGCCGGAAGAGGATATTGTCCCCTGTCTTTGCCCCGGCTATGGGCCAGAGATAGAGTTGCGGCTGAACTTGAGTCCGGGACTGAGCTGCGTTCTGGGCCTGCTCCTGATGGGACGATTCTAGTGCTGCGTTCTGGGCCTGCCCCTGACGGGACGATTCTAGAGCTGCGTTCCGAGCCTGCTCCTGACGGGACGATTCTAGTGCTGCATTCTGGGCCTGCCCCTGACGGGACATTGCAGGACCCGCCTGAGCCACCTGCACAGACAGACCTATCGACATAAAAAATGCGACAACTGCAACCAGAACCATAATCGCAGTTCCCGTAAAACGGCGTACATTACTATTATTTTCCATGATCCCCTAATTATTAATTATTTGTTTATTATTTACATTTCCATTATCTGTTTGCGTTGCCTATACTGCCTGCGATGGGCCTGTGCTGTGCGCGCTGCTGCACTCGTGATGTGCTTATTAAGCTCGCACTTTGCCTGTGCTGCTCTCGTGAAGCATGCACTGTACATCCGTTACATATGTTCCCGCACTGTGTCCATGGTCGCTCGTGAAGTTTGCGTCACTCAGCATACATGCCACGTGACAAATTTAACAATCTTTTTTCGATAAAGAAAAAAAATCGTTTTACTTTACCAGGATCCATTCCTGGAAATCCTCCTTAACTCGTCACCGCACCTAGGACAACATCGGATATCATCGCATCTGACAAGTTGGAAGGTGCTTTTCAGTTAACCTGACTCAAAAAAATAATGGTTGACAGACCGCGCCCACAACGGCACCGAATTGCGGGATTCTCTGCCGTTGCGGAACGGCTCAGCACGGAGAACTGGCGCTGAACGGCATCTCGAAGGGGGCACAGCGAGACGGGGCGAACACAACGGCACCGAATCGCGGATTTCTCTGCCGTTGCGGAACGGCTCAGCATGGAGAACCGGCTCTGAGGCAGTCATCGCCCCGGTCTTCAGTCAGGCTAGTCCGTGCACGACTATCTTCACAAGGTAGTTTTCAGTACTTATCCATTCCATCCTACTGCGGTGAGACGGAGCATCTTCATAACCGATAAGCCACCTGCCCAACAATATGCTTGAGGCCAATAATGTCAGAATCAATCTGCCCTTGCAAATCTCATAAGGGAATCGCTGACAAAAGATTTTCCTACTTCGAATCGCAAGCCGTAAACTCCTTCGGAAGGTGCCGATAAAATGCCACTTTTGTCGGCACCTTCTGAATGGAAAAATGGATGTTAAGGCTGTCAGAAGTGCATGTGGACGGGGACGCATAGCTGTGTGTGCCGGAAGGTGCCGATGAAATGCCACTTTCGTCGGCACCTTTTCGGAGGGGGCGTGGAGATATGCCTGTGAGAATGGCCTGCGGACGGGCTCGCACAGTTTCGGGTACCGGAAGGTGACGATGAAACGCCACTTTCGTCGGCACCTTCTGGAAGAAGTGAAAGGGGATGGCAAACGGAAAACGGATCCACAGCACCTATGGAGGCACCGCGGCTATTCCACTCCTTCGGAAGGAGTAAAAACTTAGAAATGCACTGCGTTTTCCAAGTCGCAGAGAATGAGGATGTTGAAAAAGTGCTTGCATTTCTCGGCTTACTGATATGGCGTGTGAATTACACGTCGTTTTTCAAAGCTCTACTAATCAGCGCATTGCAAAACCCGCTGCATTTTTCACAACCTCAGAAACGGCCATGAATTGCAGGTTGTTTTGCAGACTCCTAACAATCAGGCACTTGCAAACGGGATTGCATTTCTCGGGCAGACAGAATGAGAAGGAGAAGTAGGCACCGGCGAGGATGTTGAGCGGGCAGAGAGAATCAGAAGGAGAAGTAGACCCCGGCGAGAATGTTCAGCGGACGGATACGGTACTCGCAGGAGAACTGCTGGAGGGCGTTGAATATGGAGTAGGCGTAGGTGCGCTGGTTGAGCAGGTTGCGGGCGGTGAGGCTGAGCTCTACCTCGCCCTTGAGGCGCCAGGCTACGGAAGCGTCGAGCAGGACGGTGTTCTTGGCCTGGTCGGCAGTGAGCATGGTGTAGTAGTGCTCGGCGGACAGCTTCAGGTCCAGGCTGCGGTGCGGGGAGAGGTTCAGGGAAAGGGTGTGGCTGAAATTGTCCTTGGACTCGGAGGTGCCGGTGCCGGGCAGGGAGAGAATGTAATGCGAATAGCCGAGTTCGTAGGAGAGGCTCATCCAGCGGGTCAGGCGGCCGTTGAAGGTCGGGCGCAGGGAAATGGTCTGCGAGAGGTAGGGGGTGCGGACCCCGTCCTGCAGGATGGAGGTGGTGGAAAAATCCATGTAGGACAATGTCACTCCGACCTTGCCGTTGATGCCGTATATGCCGATGCTGCTGCTCAGGGAGGCGTACCAGCTCTCGCCGCGGCTGGGGGCATACTCCGTGCCGGTGACGATGTAGTCACCGAGGAAGTCCTGGGTGGAGGAGGTCTGGAGGATGTTCCAGGAGCGGTTGACGGTACCGTCGATGTAGAACATGTTCACCGGGTCCTTGAAGTTGATGCGGCCGGTGACGCTGTAGGACTCGTCCTGGGCGGTGTTCAGGGAGCCGGCGGTGAGGTAGCGGTAGTTGCGCAGGATGTAGCCGCTGTAGAAATAGTGAATGTCCAGGGCGGAGTTGGACGCGCTGCCGGAGACGGTCAGGCTCAGGCGCGGGCCTGGCATGTACTTGACGGAGCCGGAGGCGCGGTAGATGAAATGGTCGGTGTCCAGGCCCCAGTACCTGGCCCAGCTGACGGGGACGGAGAGACGGGCTTCCCAGCTCTTGGAGTCATACTCCAGAGAAGGGGTGACGTAAGGGCGGATGTATGCGGCGGTCAGGTCGTTGCGGAAATTCCCGAAGGCACCGGAGCCGCCCACCCCCTCCAGCCGGCTGTCCAGCCTGCGGACCGAAGCATCGAGGCCGCCCCGGAGGCCGATGGTCAGGCCGCGGGACACCCGGAAATCCGTCGAGACGTAGGTATCCGTATTGAAGTCCAATATGCCCACGCGCTGCCGCTGGACGCTGTCCGCACTCCCGTTCCCGCTCCCGTCGCGGAGCACCGTCAGCCGCTGGTCGTACTGCGTGAAATCGTTCTGCGACATCAGGGTCAGGGAGCGGCCGCCCTTCCGGTGGATGTATCGGAGGTCGTCGCTGACGGTGATGTACGGCAGGCGGGCCGTCTGGGTGTTGGGGTACTGGCCCGTCATAGTCTGGAGGGCGTCCTGGAACTCCCCTTCTGCCCGGAGCACGTTGCGGAAGAAATATTCGTCGCGGTTGGCCTCCGCCTCCACCCGGGCCTGGACGTTGTGCTGCCTGGTCATGGCCTCCTCGCTCTCCTCTATGGTGCGCTCGCCGTCCTCGAAATAATAGGTGGTCTCCGAGGAATTGGAGGACTCCAGACGGTCAAATACGTAGGAGGCAGAGGCATTGAACTTCCAGTCATCGCGGAGTTTCCAGGTATTGGAGGTATTGGCCAGTGCCGAGGTATTGAAGCGCACGCGGTCCGCATCCAGCGGAGCCTCGCTGGTCCCCACGGAGATGAAGCCGTCCTCTCCCCCGCCGCCGGAACGGTCGTAGATGCTCAGGCCGCTGAGTTCCCCCGAAAGGTCCTCCCCGGTATTGTTCGTCTTGATATTGTTCACGCTGTTCCACTTGCGGCCAACCCGCATCAGGAAGAGGTTTCCGTCCCAGAGTGCCTGAGGGTCAGAAGTGACACCGCCCGAGAGAGCCGCCGAGCCTACCCATTTGCCCCGGGCATGGTCCTGCAGCACCAGGTTGATGGCCGGCTTCTCCCCCGAGGTTATGCCCTTGAGGGCCTTGACCGGCTGATGCTTCTCGATGATCTCGACCTTCTTCACGTCCTGAGCCGAGAGATTCCTGGTAAGCAGCGAGTAACGGCCGCCGAGCAGATCCATGCCCTCCACGTAGAGATTGCCGATGGACTCCCCGTTGTAGTAGATGTCCCCGCCCTCGCGCACCTCCACCCCCGGCATCCGCTTCAGCACGTCCGAGATACTCTTGTCCTGCTGCTCCACGAAACTCTGCACGTTGTACTCCACCGTATCGCCGAACAGATTGACCTTCGGAGCCCGCACCACCACCTCCCTGATATTCAGGGCCTGCGGCTGCAGTTCCACCTGAATGTTCTGCCAGTCCGTGACGCTATTCCCGTCAGGGACCAAGGCCAATGTCACCGTAGCGTAGCCCAGCATCGACACCCTTACCGAATCCCCGGCAGCCGGCATCCCGCTTACCTGCAACTCGAAGCGCCCCTGCACGTCCGTCAGCGCATACTCCGTACCCTCCTGCCCTGCCGGCACATACAGCACCACTGCTCCAGCCACCGGCGTGCCTTTCCCGGCTTCCACCACCACGCCGCTTATCCTGCGCTCGTCATCCCCTGCCGCCCACTGCTGCCGGGCATATCCATTTGCCGGCAATTCCTCCGCCCTCGACTGATAGTCAAAACTTACCGCACACAATAAAAGCATCCCGACAACGGCCGCTGCCCTGACCCTAATACCCGCTGCCCTCCGGCATTGCTTCCAGCCTGTCCGCCGGTCTGTCCGCCGAAGCACCCGCCAACCCACTTCCTGATTCACCTTCTGGTCCTCTTTCCAGTCCACCTTCTGTTCCACCTTCCGAAGGCGGGCGTTTTCCTGCGTTTTCCGCACACCTTCCGAAGGTGAGCAGATGCTGCACCGCCACGAGAGACGCCTGTCACCGCATTTCTCCGTCCACCATACCCTTTCCACCTTCCGAAGGCGGGCATTTTCCTGCGTTTTCCGCACACCTTCCGAAGGTGAGCAGATGCTGCACCGCCACGAGAGACGCCTGTCGCCGCATTTCCCCGTCCACCATACCTTTCCCACCTTCCGAAGGCGGGCGTTTTTCCGCGTTTTCTGCCCACCTTCCGAAGGTGGGCAAATGCAGCACCGCCACGAGAGACGCCTCTCGCCGCATTTTTCCGTCCGCCGTACCTTTCCCACCTTCCGAAGGCGGGCATTTTCCTGCGTTTTCCGCACACCTTCCGAAGGTGAGCAAGGTCTGCAAACGGAGAATTCAGAAATATTGTCAGATAAATGCATCATATCGTTCATTACGTCTCGCAACTCGACCATTACCTATTCAAATATCTCCTGAAACTCATACCTCAGCGCATTGACCAGCTTCGGGTCATTGGGATCCACCTCCTTGCCCTCCGAAGTGGTGAGCCGGATGCTCGTCACGTCCATTCCGGCGGTAACGAAGCCGATCGGATCCTCGATATAACGGCGCAGGGTGCGGTAGTACTTGCGCAGATCGGTGCGGACATACTGCTCGTCCGGCATCATCACCGGCAGACCGGTCACCTGACGGATACCCGTGAGCAGATACACATACTGACAATCAGTATCGTACACGTGCATCACCAGCCCGGGCAGACCGCAGAACTTCCAGGGCCCTTCGGACAGCGGCAGCTCAGGCGCGAACCAGGCCACATAGTCCCGGCCCCGGAATGAGCATTCCGCCCGCCGCACCCGGTACCCCAGCAGTTCCTTCCACTCGTCAGTCACGACCCAGCCGAAATCCGGCACGGCCTCCACCACCTCGAACCAGTCCAGCATCTTGTCTATCATCGTCATCCGCCCGGTCTTAGGCCAGTTCTTGAACAGCTGCATGCTTGTGCCGCCCTTCACGTCCCCGACCGAGGAAAAATCATTAGTTCCGGACTGCACCAGCGAGGTTATAAGCGAATCGCGGTAATACTGGCTGTAGCTGTAGAACCGCGATATCCCGTCCGGGCCGCCGCACTGCAGCAGCATCACGTCCTCGGCGATATCGGTACTGTCGCCCGAGAGCAGGGTCCCCTCCGGAGTCATCCGCGTCCCCGAGGTCGTGTCCTGCAGCCAGGCATAGCGGTATGTGCACTCTATCAAGGCCGTACCAATCCGCTCATAGCCCTGTGTCTCCTCCGAGAAAATGGTCACGGTGTTCTGTCCGGCTGCGGCAGGCGGGAACAATATCAGCATCCAGGCCACGACAGCGACTGTATTTACCATTCCCAGGGTCCTATAGCGCTCACCCCCGCTGCCACCCATACCGCAACGGCACCATTTCCCGCGATTCGCTGCCGTTGTGGTAGAGCGGGATGCAAAGTATCGCGCATACAGAGCCTGTAGAGAGGCCACCGCAGAAACACCCATGCCGCAACGGCACCTTTTCCCGCGATTCGCTGCCGTTGTGGAAAGAGCACCGGAAAATGCGAAGATGAAATCAACGATATATTTTCTCATAAACTGTGACTTTAAAGTATCTCCTGAAAATCAAACTTGAGCTTGAACGGATCGCTCCCGTCCGCCGGCTTTGAGACCCGCACCGAGGAGATGGCCGAAACATCGACCTCGGAGATTATCAGCATCGGATTCTCATTGTAGCGGCGCAGGGTGCGCAGGTACTTCTCCACATCGGTCCGGATATACTGCGCGTCAGGCATTTCCACCCGTATACCGCTGTCCGCCACCGACAGCCCCTGCAGCACGTAATGGTACTGCAGCCGGGTATCGTACACCTCCAGAATCAGTCCGGGCAGACCGCAGAACTTCCAAGGTCCCTCGGACAACGGCAGTTCCGGAGCGAACCATGCCACATAGTCCCTGCCACGGAACGAGCACTCCGCCCGCCGCACCCGATATCCCAGCACCTCCTTCCATTCGTCCAGCACCCTCCAGCCGAAGTCCGGTACCGCCTCCTCCATCAGATAGTTCTCCGTGCCAATGATATCGGTCGAAGTCATCCGCCCCGGCTCCGGGAAATTCTTGTACACGGTAAATGCCGTACCAGCCGGCAGCGACCATACATCCAGCGCCGCCCCGCCGCCTCCGTCCGCAGCCAGCATCAGCGAATCCAGGTAGAACCGGTCATAGCTGTAGAACCGCGACACCCCGGAAGGCCCGCCGCACTGCAGCAGCATCATTCCCCGCTCCACATCCGCACTGTCTCCGGAGACCAGCCCGCCGTCCGCAGACATCCGCGCAGTCGTATCCCGCAGCCAGGAATATCCGTAGCGGTACTCGATCCGTGCAGTCCCTATACTGTCCATCCGGTAAGCCGCCGGCTTGAACATCACCTGTATCGACTGGCACCTGCCGTCTGTGGGCGAAAATACCATCGGCAGCAGGCCTCCGAGAGACCATGCCGCAGCATAAAAGATTACAAGCGAGATTTTTCTCATATCATCATTCGGTTTTGATTGTTTTCCGACAGCAAAATTACCCTACGCACGCCATCCCGAACGTCAACAGATGCCTAACAAATGTTAACAACTCTTAACCCCCCGGGAAGGCATCTGCACACCTTCGGAAGGTGGGACGGGCACAATGTAGGGAGAAACGCAGCTACAGCAGGCTCTCGTGGGGGTTCCGATTCTGCGCACCTTCGGAAGGTGAGATGAAAACGCGGGGAAATTGCACACCTTCGGAAGGTGGAACGGGCACAATGTAGGGAGAAACGCGGCTACAGCAGGCTCTCGTGGGGGTTCCGATTCTGCGCACCTTCGGAAGGTGGGACGGAAATGCGGAAAAACAGCACACCTTCGGAAGGTGGGACGGGCACAATGTAGGGAGAAACGCAGCTACAGCAGGCTCTCGTGGGGGTTCCGATTCTGCGCACCTTCGGAAGGTGAGGCGAAAATGCGGCAAAACAGCACACCTTCGGAAGGTGTGCAGGTTAACGAATGTTAATTTCTGCTGATGTCCGGAAACCATGCGTATATTTGCAGTGCGGCACGTACCACGTACAACGTATCGCCCCACATACACAAACCACCGGACCATGAAGACCACACAGAGCAGACACACATTCATCCTCATCGGCACAGCCGTCGGAGCGGCCCTCGTCGCAGCCATCACCCTTACGATGGTGTGGCTCGTGGACTCGTACCGCGACCGGCAGCGGGAATTCGAGGGCAGGATAAACTCCGCCCTGGACGAGGCCGTCGCCGCCGAGAGGGAGGCCCGCACGACAGAGAAGAGGAGCCTCATCCTGCTCGAGACCGACACCACGGACGGATTCGACATTTTCAAGGACGTGATCGAGAACATACCGGTCGAAGAGATTGCCTCCATCAAGGTCTACAAAAGCGGGACAACCTACACCGACGCCATCCGCCGTATCATGACCACCGTCCCCGACTCCGACAGCCTGAGCGGTTTCCACACCTCCAACTTCCTGCTGACATTCTACGCCATGCTGCGGTACAAGGACATATCCCGGCCCTGCTCTGTCACAGTCGGGACAGAAGCCATAGACACTGCCGGCATAAACATATCGATGGATTCTCTGATGCATTTTCTCGAAGGATTCGGCCCGGACATAAAAATCACCGGATCTTTCACCGTCACGCCTGACAGGGACTCAGTGTCAAGAATCCTGTACTCCGACAGCACAGTCATAGACCGGCCGCTCACATTTACCCGCACGATACTCATCGGTGACTCCACGCCCCGGATAGTCTGCACCGTACAGATGACCGACCCCTCCCGGGACTTCCTACGGGAAATGGCAGGCCTCATCGCCAGCATCCTCGCCATCACCGCCATCCTCTGCTTCAGTTACATCTACCTGCTGCACACCGTATTCCGCCAGAAGACCCTAAGCGAGATGCGCCGCGACCTGACCCACAACATCACCCACGAGCTCAAGACCCCGATAGCCACCGCCTCCGCCGCCAGCGAGGCCCTGCTCGACTATTCAGCCGACGAGGACCCCGAACGCCGCCGCCGCTACCTGGAGATCATCCGCGACCAGCTCGGAGCACTCTCCGCAATGGTCGGCCGCATCCTCGACATCTCCCTCCAGGAACGGGACGACCTGGCATTGACCCCCTCCCACTGTGACTTGCAAGAAATGCTCCACCGCCTATGCACCGAACTGACCGTCAGCACCGCCGGCCGCGCCCGCATCACCGAGGACTACCCCGAAGGCCCCGCACCAGCCATCACCGCCGACACCTTCCACCTCTCCGCCGCCATCTCCAACATCCTGGACAATGCGGTCAAATACTCCACCGCCACCCCCGAAATCACCGTCCGCCTCCGGAGAGCAGCCGCCGACGGCAGCATCCGCATCGAGGTGCAGGACAACGGCATAGGCATCCCCGCCTCCCAGCGCCGCCGCATCTTCGAGAAATACTACCGCATCCCCACCGGGGACGTACAGAATGTCAGGGGCTTCGGCATCGGCCTCTACTACAGCCGCCTCGTGGTGGAAAAGCACGGTGGGACCATCAGCGTCAGTCCCGCTCCGGGCGGCGGCTCGATATTCACCCTCACTCTCAAAGGCATTCAGGACAATGGAAAACGCGGATAACAGAATACGGCTGCTCCTCGTCGAGGACGAGCGGACCCTGGCGGGCATCATCGCCGACACCCTCTCGGAGAAGGGCTTCGAGGTGCGGTGCGCCTACAACGGTGCGGACGGGCTGCGGGCAGCGGCGGACTTCAGGCCGGAGGTCGTGGTCACCGACATCATGATGCCCACGATGGACGGCTTCACCTTCGTCAAGCGGCTGAGGCAGGAGGGAATATGCGGCGAGAACGTCCCGGTGCTCTTCCTCTCGGCCCGTTCCGGAGCGGAGGACGTGGTCCGCGGCTTCGAGCTCGGAGCCCAGGACTACATCCGCAAGCCCTTCGCCATGAGCGAGCTGATAGTTCGCATCCATGCCCTGCTCGGACGGCAGAGGGCCAGGACGGCAGCAGCGCAGAGTTCCTCCCCCATTGTCCTGGGACTGTACACCTTCGACCCTTCCACCGCCGTCCTGAGCCTGAGCGACGGCAGCAGCACCGTCCTGCCCGCCCGGGAGGCGGAACTCCTAGCCCTGCTCGCCTCACACCTCGGAGAGACCGCCCCCAACACCCTCATCCTCAAGCAGCTCTGGGGCGATGACGACTATTTTTCCACCCGCAGCCTCAACGTCCACATCACCCGTCTGCGCAAGCGTCTGGCCGCCGACCCCGCAGTTTCCATCATCAGCCACCGGGGCGTAGGCTATTGCCTCAGGGTCTCAGACTGACACCGGCAGCCGAATCACGGAAAACCGTGATACTCCTATATGCAGGATTTTCCTATCTTTGCATCCATATCAAAATCGATTGGAACCACTATGCACCGCTTACTCCTGACAGGACTTCTGCTCCTGACCCTCACCGCCGGCAGCTCTTCCCTGAATGCCGGGCCCGTGCGGGATTTTCAATACGCCCTACAGATTGACAGCCTAGCCGAGATATCCTTTGCCGAGGGAGACATGAGAGGCTGCATCAGCCTCTGGCTCGAAGCGGCGGAGATTGCCGACCGGTATGCCGCCACAGAGCAGGACTCATTGATCTACAGCGGATTTCTCCAGTCTCTCGGAGTATGCTACCGCCGTATCTCGATGATGGACTCGACCCTGTACTACTACAACCGGGCCTGGGACATCATCCAGGACAAGACCTCCCCTGCGGCCGTCTCCGAGAAGACCCGACTGCTCACCAGCATGGCCATCCTGCTGACGTTCATGGGCCGGGACGAGGAGTCGATGCAGTACGCCGACCGGGCAATGCAGATGGCTGAGCATGACTCCGACATGGAGATGGTCATGTACGCGGCCACCAACGCAGGAGGCATCTACGCCCGCAACAGGCAGTTCGACAAGGGCACGGAGGCCCTGCGCACGGCAATGGCCAAGGCCGGAGAGAGCGGACTGCCGGACAAACAGCTCTCTGCCCTCACCATGATCGTAACGCTGCACAAGCTCTCCGGCCAGCGGGATTCCGTCGACTACTACATGGCACGGGCGGAAAAGTTCGCGGAGCAGCTGCCTCCCGAATCGGTGGCCGTCCTTGGATTCCGCGAGACCCAGGCCCAGATACTCAGGGACATGGGACGCTATGCCGAGAGCAATGCCATCTTCCGCAAGCTCCTTTCCGCGGCAGGCGAGAACTCCTCCGTCCGGGAGGATACGGGCTGGCTCAACATCGCCCGCAACTACGCCGACATGGGACAATGGAGCAACGCGGCCGACTCCTACGAGAAAGCCTATTTCGCCGTGGACAGCTTCTACAACGCCGACATCACAGCCCAGGTTTCCGAGTGGTCGGCCAAATACGGAGCGGCCGAGAAGGAGTTAGAGATATCCCGGTTGGAGCAGGAATCCCTCCGGAACCGGGCGGCCCTGCAGCTGTGGATAATCATAGCCGTGGTGCTGGTCGCCGTCCTGGCCGGAGTGGTGCTGACAGTGGTCTTCAGGCGCAGGCACCAGAAGAAAGTGGAGGAGCTGCGGCTCGCTCAGAAATACATCGACGGATTGGAGAAAGAGAGGGCCCGGGTAGCACGCGACCTGCACGACGGGGTGTGCAACGACCTTCTGGGCATCGGAATGCAGCTTTCGGCCATGGGGCCGGACTCCCCGGAAAGGGAGGAGGTGCTGTCAATGCTGGAAGGGCTGCGGAGCGAGGTGCGCACCATCTCCCATGACATGATGCCCCCGCAGTTCAATCTCTCCGATATCGAGGAGGTAATGGAAATGTACACCGAGCGCTTCCGCTCCCAGACCTCCGCCGGCATAGAGTTCAATGCCTCCCTCGAAGGCTCCCGCACCTGGCAGCAGGTCCCCGAGCGCATCGCCTACGAGGTCTACAGGATATTCCAGGAACAGATGGGCAATATCATCCGGCACTCCGGCGCCACCCGCATCGAGGCTGCGCTGAAACTCTCCGACACGGTGCTGTCGCTGACCATCAGCAACGACGGACGGGCCTTCGACCCTACCCCTTCCCGGGAGGGCATCGGCCTGACAGTCATGTCCGAAAGGGCCAAGGCCATCGGCGCGGTCATCTCCGGCTCCGCTTCCGGGGAGATGCAGGTATTCCGGCTCGACGTTCCCCTGCCTTCCTCCGGCCAATAATTCCAACTCCGACATCCCAACCATACAGCCAGCCATGACAATACTCCTCATAGACGACCACGACCTGGTGCTGAAAGGCCTGCTCTCAGTGCTCCGCAGCGCCTTCCCCAAAACCGGATTCATCACGGCCCGCAGCGGAGAGGAAGCCCTCGATGCAGTACGCGGCACACATGTGGACCTCGCCGTCCTGGACCTGGAACTGCCGGACATCCCTGGCTTCCGGCTCATCGAACTGCTGCGCGGCGAGGCGCCCGGCATACACATAGTGGTCAATACCGTACACGAAGAGATCTGGACCATCCGGCAATTGGAGCAGAGCGGCGTAGACGGAGTCGTCTTCAAATCCGTCAACTCCTCGCAGCTGGTCCAGACCGTCCGGCGGGTGCTCGAGGCCTCTGAGCAAAGACATTCAGGACAGCAGCCGCAGACCGCTCCCGGACAGCGACAGCCGTCACAGACCGCATCAGGCAGCAAAACTGGGACCGGACACTCCCCCCTCTCCCCGAAAGAACTCGAAGTACTCCAGCTGGTAGCCGACGGCAAGGACTCCCGCGAGATCGCATCCAGCCTCTACATCACCGAGAACACCGTCGAGTCCCACCGCAGCCACATCATGCGCAAGCTCGGGGCCACCAACGCCGCCGACATGGTCATGAAAGCCATCACCCTCGGCCTCATACCCCCCGCCCGCCTGCAGTAGGCCTGCCCCACCCCCTTCCACCACATTCCTCCATACCCCCTTCCGTCCTTTCCACTCCTTCAGAAAGAGTACGGTTTGCCTGCTTTTCAGCTACTCCTTCCGAAGGAGTAAAATCACGGTTTTCCATGATTGACGCGCATTGTTATTTTTCTTATATTTGCATGAATCATATTGAGACTTCAACACTAATACTAAAATAAAGACCATGAACACACTGAACGAAAACTCATCCTGGTCGCAGTACACAGGCATGATCATCAAGGCCATCTGGATCTACACCATCGCAGGCATCTTCGGAGCCATCTTCGGAGCCATTGACCGCATCCTCAATCCTGTCAGCATTCTGGCAGCCCTCTCCGGGGAGGATGCACCAGGAAGTGCATTCGGCACACTGGACACCATCTGCCAGATACTCGTTATCGTCGGATATGTACTGTTCTTCCTGAACATCAAGAAATTCGTCGATATTCAAACGACAGATGCAGACCGCAAGGCAGCCAAGGACATCTACATCGCCTACATCCTTCTGATAGTCGCTATCGTGGCCGATTTCATCCCCGTAATCGGAGGCATCGCCTGGCTCGTTCTGATGATCATCGGATACGTCAAGCTGCTTTCCGGATTCAAAGCCCTCAAGACTTCCGCAACATGGACAGATGACGCCAGAAGCGGCGCCGGACTCATCTACTCCAGCACCATCTGGCTCCTCGTCGGCGCAGTCATCAGCATCATACCCTTCGTAGGCGGCTTCCTCAACGCCCTCATCACCCTCGTCATCTTCTTCACCATCCTCCGCGGCTGGAAGAAGATACAGGCCGGCGCACCCGCGGAGACTGCTGCTCCCGCACAACCGAAGCCCGCTGCCGCTGACAGCACCACCGACACCAAGTAGCACCGCACCTGCATCCGCAACCAACGACCGAACCGGCAGAGAGTCCCGCACTCCTGCCGGTTTTTCATTTCCACACACGAAATCCTCCTTCTATGTCCCCGCCCACCTTCCGAAGGTTGGCAGAATCATGAGTAAAATCACGGTTTCCCGCGATTGACAGAAGCCATTATTGTTCCTTACTTTGCATAAACAAAATTTCTACAGAACATGAGACATTTTACACTTATTCTTACTACTGCCGCCGTTGCCGCGCTGATGGCTGCCGGCTGCCAGGAGAAGCCGGAGGGCGGAGATGGTTCGGTATCCCTGCACTCCGAGGCTGAGATGACACTGCCCGCCGCCGAGACAGATTCCGTCATTTCCTTTACCGCTACCGCTGACTGGACCGCTACCGTCGAGGGAGGGGACTGGCTGAGTGTTTCGCCTGCTTCAGGTGAGGCAGGGGAGATCTCCGCAACTCTGTCGGCTTCGGCAAACAGTGATGCTGATGCCCGCACAGCCACCGTCCGTATCACCTGCGGAGCTGACGAAGCTACTGTAACTGTCACTCAGGAAGGTGCTGCCGGGGAAGAGCCGGAAGAGCCCGAAGAGCCGGAACAGCCGACCGGGAAGATGCCCAGGAGCATCTCGATGGTTCTGGACGAAGACGGATATCTCTATCACCACGATTACACCTTCGGATATGATGAGGTAGGAAGAGTCGTATCCATGCTGTTCAAGACTGATAACGGAAACTTCGGCTGGCCAGAGAATGACTATAAATTTGAGTACGGGCAGAATTCTGTTAACATCAACATTGAATTTAGAAGCGATGAACTCTCCGGCTTATCTGTCGTGGAATGGACGCTGGACTCTGA
>DVHI01000083.1 GCA_018712275.1 Candidatus Coprenecus avistercoris
CTCATGTCTTCCAGCGGGTAGTTGTCTACATTCTGGAATACATAGGACAGCTCTGATCCAAGAAGGACAATGAACCACCCTATGTTGAGCCATACCATGAAAAGGGGTATGGCCGCAAATACGCCGTAAACGGCATTCATCCTGGATACGAACATCTGTGTTTCCAGATAGAGGTACTGCACGGCAGTGAACGCAATGGAGGATATGGCCGCTGCGGAAAGGGCAGGGAGGAACCTGACCTTGGCATTGGGTATCAGAATGTACGTCACGGTAAGTACCAGCAGCATGAAGGCAAAGAACGCGAGCCAGATGAGGAATGTGCTGAATGAGCTGAGAAAGGGTATTTCCAGCCCCATGGCAGTGATGCCGTCCGAGATGGAAAGGGCCACGGACAGGAATACCATGATGATGAAAGGGGAGGCCGCTATCGTAAGGATATATGCGAGGCTCCTCTTCCACAGTATTCTGTTGCGGTCCACTTTCCATATCCGGTTGAAGGACCATTCCACCCTGGACAGCAGCCATATGACCATCCAGAGGAAGATCAGCGAGGAAATTATCCCGTAGATGTCCTGCTGGGAAGCGGCTATGATGTTGTCCGCAAAAGTGAGTATCTGGTCCACTACCACATCATGTCCGAAATTCTCGTATATCAGTTCTCTGAGATAATTCCCCAGTCCTGCGTAGTTGGATATGGCGAAGGCTACGGCCAGAAACGGAACAAAGGCCATGGTCGTGAAGAAACTCAGGGCCACTGCCTGCTGTCCTACATTCTGGCGGCTGAAATTCTTGGCGGTGAGTATGACTATCCTGATATACCTGACGACCTTGGCCTTTACCCGGCCAAGGTCGGAGGTATTGATGTTCCATATCCCGTCCCGGAAAAAATCCCGGATCCGTCTTATGTTATCCGCGCATCGCATCCACGAGGGTCTTGGCGAAGGCGGCGGTCTTCTCTAAGTCAGATGCGTACGGACGTCCGAGGAACTCGACGGGATCGCCTGTCACAGGCATCTTGGCCTTCTCTGCAAACTCTTTCAGAGCCTTGACTCCGGCACCGTTCCAGCTGGAGCCTCCGAAGAGACCGAGGATCTTGTTCTGGGGAGCCGACACGCAGATCTCGTGGGTCAGCAGGGCCATCATCGGGTGCATGCCGGTATTGTAGGCGCAGCTTCCGAGTACGAGACCCTTGTATTTCCAGATAGCCGTCAGCAGGTAGGAGACATGTGTCTTGGACACGTCATATACACGGATATCCCTGACACCCAGGGCTGAGATCTGGCGGGCTATCTCGTCGGCGAATTTCTCGGTGTTGCCGTACATCGAGGCATAGGCGATTACGAAACCGTCCTCGGCCTCATAGCGGCTCCACTTGTCGTAGAGAGCGAGCACCTTGCCGGGGTCCTTGCGCCAGATGAGTCCGTGCGAGGGGCAGATGATCTTCACAGGCACGCCCTCCAGCTTCTTGAAGGCCTTCTGCACCATGCCGCTCCATTTGCCTACGATGTTGGAATAGTAGCGGAGCATGTCCTCCTCATAGAAGTCGAAGTTGGCAGTGTCGTCGAAAATGCCGCCGTCCAGAGTTCCGAAGGATCCGAAGGCATCGCAGGAGAAGAGTATCTGGTCCACCGTGTCGTAGGTGACCATGGTCTCGGGCCAGTGTACCCAGGGTACCATTACGAAAGTCAGCTTATGGTATCCGAGTTCCAGAATGTCGCCCTCCTTTATTTCATGGACATTCTCTGCAGGCAGGGGGTAGTAGGACTCCAGTATCTTGAATGTCTTGCAGTTGGCCACTACCTTCACTCTGGGATAGCGGCGCAGGATCTCCCCGATCATGCTGGAATGGTCGGGTTCCATGTGATTGACCACCAGATACTCCAGGTCGCGTCCGCCGAGAGCGCAGTCGATGTTGGAGAGGTAGTCGGGGTCAGAGCCGTACTCGAGCGTGTCCACCAGTGCGGGATGCTCGTCGGCGATGATGTATGAGTTGTAGGCCACTCCGTTGGGCAGAGGCCAGTTGTTCTCGAACAGGTGCTTTTTTCTGTCATTGGTTCCGATGTAGAATACTTTGTTGCTGATCTGAATCATACTTGATAAATAGGTTTATGAGTTTATAATACTGTAAAATTCTTCTTCACTTATAACTTTTACTCCCAGCTTCTCCGCCTTTGCCAGTTTCTCTGGTCCGGCCTTTTCTCCGGCCAGCAGGTAGGTGGTCCGGCTGCTGACAGAGCCCGTATTTTTACCACCGTGAGCGGTTATCATGGCTTTCATCTCATCCCTGGGGCGGGAGAAATTGCCCGAGATGACGACAGTACAGCCGGCGAGCCGGTCAGAGAGACGGGAGGCAGCGGTGTTGTCTGCAAATTGCAGGCCGAAATCCCGAAGCTCCCGTATAATTCTCCTATGGTTCTCATTTCCAAAATATTCCACCAGAGAGTCCGCAATCACATCCCCGATGTCCTCTACCTCCAGAAACTCCTCCCGCGAGGCTTTCTCCATCATCTCGATATCTCTGAAACGGGATGCGAGTGTCTTGGCGGTAGTCTCGCCTATATGCCTGATGCCCAGAGCAAACAGCACGCGGCCGAAGGGCACGCGCTTTGATGCGGCTATGCTGTCCAGAAAATTGCCCGCCGATTTTTCTTTCCAGCCTTCGAGGGTCAGCAGCTTTTCCATGTCCAGCCGGTAGAGGTCGGGCAGCTCCCGGATGTAACCCTTGTCGTAAAGCTGGTCTACAGTGGCTTCCCCCGCATTGATGTTCATGGCTTTACGGGAAATGAAATGCAGGAAGGCACCCTTGACCCTCGTCGGGCATGCCTCGTTGAGACAATAGTGCCGGGCCTCGCTCTCGTCCTTGACCAGAAGTGAGCCGCAGTCCGGACAATGAGTGGGGAAATGGGGCAGGGGAGCGCCTTCCGGCCTCTTGGACAGTTCCACTCCGGTAATCTTGGGAATGATCTCCCCGCCTTTCTCCACGTAGACCCAGTCTCCGATGTGGATGTCAAGCTGTTCCAGCTGGTCGGCATTGTGGAGGGAGGCTCTCTTGACGGTGGTGCCGGAGAGGGCGACCGGCTCCAGATTGGCCACCGGAGTTATGGCTCCGGTACGTCCTACCTGGTAGTCGATGGAAAGGAGAGGGGTAAGGGCCTGCTCTGGCTTGAACTTGTAGGCTGTGGCCCAGCGCGGGGACTTGGCCGTAAAGCCCAGGCGGGCCTGAAGGGCCAGGTCGTCCACCTTGATGACGATGCCGTCCGTAGCGAACGGCAGGTCCTTGCGGCGGGTGTCCCATTCATGGATATACTCCCGCACCTGGTCCATGTCCAGGCAGAGTCTGGAATACTCCGATATGGGAAAATGGTGAGCGGTAGCCCACTGCAGGGCCTCCGAATGGTATCTGAAGGGAAGGTTGTCTCCTATTATATGATAGAGGACGCATTCCAGTCCGCGGCGGCGTACCTCCTCCGGGTCGAGGGTCTTGAGAGAACCGGCGGCCGCATTGCGGGGATTGGCGAAGGGAGTGTCCCCGATATCCGCACGCTCCTCGTTCAGGGAGTTGAAGGATGCGAAGGGCATGTATATCTCGCCCCTGATCTCAAAGTCCCAAGGCACGTCCCCGATATCGGTAGGAATGGAAGCGATGGTCCTGACATTGTCCGTAACATCATCTCCGACAGTTCCGTCCCCGCGGGTGAGGGCTCTCACCAGCTGCCCCCTGGAATAGCTCAGGCAGATGGCCGTGCCGTCGAACTTCAGCTCACAGTTGTAGGCGAATTTCTCCCCGGCGGCTTCCCTGACCCTCCGGTCGAAGTCCTGCAGTTCTTCTATATTATAGGTATTGCCCAGCGAAAGCATGGGCCATCGGTGGCGGTACTGGCGGAATTCCCTGGCGCCCGGAGCCCTTCCTGCAATATCGCTGCCCACTCTCATGGTGGGAGAGTCGGGCGTAGTCAGTTCCGGATACATCTTCTCGATGGAGGCCAGCTCCATCATCATGACATCGTATTCGAAATCCGTTATCTCGGGTTCATTGAGCACGTAATACTTGTAATTGTGCCGGTTGAGCTCCTGACGGAGGAAGTCGGCTCTTTCCTGGGCCTGTTTTTTCGTTATCTCTTTATTTCCCATAGATCCGGATATTAATAGGGACAAATATACTAAAATGTTGGCCTGTTTCAATAATAAATTGTAAATTTGCACGGATATATAAAAATCAATTCATACTGATATGAAAGCGTCAATAGTAATTTTAGCAGGAGGTGGTCCTGCTCCCGGAATCAACACAGTAATAGGAACTATCGCCAAGACTTTCCTGGCCAAGGGGTACAGGGTCATCGGTCTGCATGAGGGCTACAAGGGCCTTTTCAGCGAGAACCCCAGCCATATCGACATCGACTTCTTCCTGGCCGACAACATCTACAACCGCGGCGGTTCCTATCTGATGATGAGCCGTTTCAAGCCTACTGATGACGACCTCGAGCATCATTTCAACCTCAAGTTCTTCACTGACAACAACATCAAGCTTCTGGTCACCATCGGCGGAGATGACACCGCCTCCACCGCAAACAGACTGACCAAGTATCTGCTCTCCCACGATATCCACATCCAGAACATCCACGTACCCAAGACCATTGACAACGACCTTCCGTTGCCTGACAACCAGCCCACTTTCGGTTATGAGTCAGCCAAGTCAGAGGGTACCCGCGTAGCCACCATCGTCTATGAGGATGCCCGTACCAGCGGCACCTGGTTCCTCGTTTCGGCCATGGGACGCTCCGCCGGCCATCTGGCCCTCGGTATCGCCTCCTCATGCCATTACCCCATGCTGGTTATCCCCGAGATGTTCAACAGGACCAACGCCACGATCGACAAGATCGTCCGTCTGGCGGTATCCGCCATCATCAAGCGCAAGATCATGGGCATCAGCTACGGCGGCGTAATCGTTTCCGAGGGTATCTTCTACGAGCTCAGTGCCGAGGACCTCAAGGCCACCGGAGTGACTTTCTCCTATGACGAGCACGGTCATCCTGAACTCGGCAAGGTATCCAAGGCACAGATTTTCTGCACTGTCCTCGAGAAGAAACTCGAAGAGCTCGGGCTCAAGGCCAAGATACGTCCCATTGAGATCGGCTACGACGTACGCTGCAACGGCCCTGTATCCTACGACATCACCTACTGCTCCCAGATGGCTTACGGCGTATGGAAGCTCTTCGAGTCCGGCGAGACCGGGTGCATGGTGTACGTGGACCGCGCTGGCGACATCACCCCCCTGTATCTCAAGGACCTCCAGGATCCCGCCACTGGCAAGATTCCTCCCCGCTGCGTGGACATCTCACGCGAGCAGGTACAGAACATAGTGAAATACATGCTCCACTATATCGGACCCGAGGACTATGAGGCCGCCCGCAAGTATGTGGCCAATCCCGAGGAGTACGATTTCTACAGGATACTGAACTGGGAACGCCCTGAGAAATAATGAAGGGTAAGTTCATAGTATATCAGATGCTGCTCAGGGCATTCGCCAATGCCCACAGCGTCAACAGGCCGGGAGGCAGCCTCCAGGAAAACGGTTCCGGGAAGTTCAAGGACATCACGGTATCGGTCCTGGAGGAGCTCCGCAGGCTCAATGTCACTCATGTATGGTACACGGGAATCATCCGTCACGCCACCGCCGGAGGCACCGGAGTCAAGGGCGGAGCCGGCTCCCCGTTCGCCATAACCGACTACTATGATGTCAATCCGTATCTGGCATCGAGGGAAGCCGGCCGCATGAAAGAGTTCGAGGCGATGATCGCCCGCACAGTGGATTCCGGCCTGACCCCCATAATCGACTTTGTGCCCAACCACGTTTCACCCGATTATCACAGCGCAGTAGAAGACTTCGGGGAGCAGAACTACTGCCCCGGAAGGATTCACGACTGGGACTGGAGCGACACGGTCAAGCTGGACTACAGCTGCCGTGACACCTGGGAGAAGATGAGGAATATCCTGCTGTTCTGGGCTTCCAAAGGGGTAGGGGGATTCCGCTGCGACATGGTGGAGCTGGTTCCCGTCGAGTTCTGGAAATGGTGTATCGCATCTGTCAAGAAACAGTATCCCAAACTCATATTCATCGGAGAGGCATATCAGCCGGAAAATTACTCCGCGCTCTTCGACGAGGGCGGTTTCGACTACCTCTACGACAAGACCGGTTTCTACGACACTCTCAAGAAGATAGTAAGGGGAGAAGCACCGGCATCCAGTCTGACGGCCGAATGGCAGAAGCAGGGCAGGTACCAGGACCGCATGCTCAAGTTCCTGGAGAACCACGACGAGGACCGGATAAGTTCGCCGGATTTCGCAGGCGATCCTTTCAGAGGCCTGGCAGCCCTGTTCGTATCCCTGTATTTCAACACGGCTCCGTTCATGCTCTACTTCGGGCAGGAACTGGGTGAGGGACCTGAGAAGACTTCGATCTTCGATTTCTGCTCGCTGCCCAGGATGAGGTCCTGGCTGCGCGGACTCCGTGCCGGAGATGCCGGCAAGTTCCTCGACCATGAGGCATCGGCCCTGAGGGACATCTACATGGAGTTCATGAGCAAGACATCGGAGCCTGCCATCCGCAGGGGCGACACCTTCGATCTGGAGTATGCCAATCCCAGGTCCGAATACTTCAACCCCGACCGTCATTTTGTATTTCTGAGACGCTACGGCCGCAAGATTTTCCTGTGCGCCGCCAACTTCTCGGATGAGAAGACTGTCATAAGGGTCAATATCCCCAAGCATGCATTTGAATACTTCGGAATCGACGAGACCGAATACCTCAATTCCACGACTCCCGTAGAGGTGGCCATAGCCCCCGATGCAGGGACTTTACTGAGATTACAGAATTAACCAAGACATATACGACCATGGCAAAAACAGGTGAGCAGCTGCTGGAAATTGCCCGGCACTTCCAGCTTGAAGGCGTTCCTACGCAGGTGAAGACCCTCGGAGACGGATTTATCAATGATACATTTACCATCGAGACTGAGGGTGACGCGCCGAGGTACATTCTTCAAAGGAAAAACACCAACATTTTCAAGGATATACCTGGAATGATGAGTAATATCCAGGCTATCACCTCGCATCTTAAGAGGAAAATAGCGGCGGCCGGAGGAGATCCCATGCGGGAGTCCCTCACAGTGGTGCCGGCCATTGACGGAAAACTCTATCACGTGCAGGACGGGGAATATTGGTGCGTAACGGTATTTATCGAAAACTCAGTAAGTTACGATAAGGCGGACACGCCTTCTCTCGCAGAGTGCGGCGGTAAGGGCATAGGCAGATTCCAGGCCATGCTGTCGGATTTCGACCAGCCGCTGGTGGATACGCTGCCGGGATTCCACAACATCAGATTCCGCTACGGGCAGTGGGACAAGACCCTGGCTGAAGACCCGGCAGGCCGTGCAGCGGGCGTCAGGGACCTCATAGCGGAGATAGAGTCGCGCCGCAGTGAGATGCTGGACTTCTACAGGCTGATAGAGACCGGGCAGATACCGCTGAGAGTTACGCACAACGATACCAAGATAGCCAACATGCTGTTCGATCATGACGGCAACGTGCTTTGCGTCCTGGATCTGGACACTGTGCTCAAGGCTCCGTGCCTGTACGACTTCGGAGACTCAATCCGCTCGTACACCAACACCGGCGCCGAGGACGATCCGGACCTGGACCGCGTGTCCATGAGCCGGGAGATGTACGATGCATTCGAGCGGGGCTATCTGTCCGAAGCCGGAAGTTTCCTCACGGACACCGAGCGGAAATATCTGCCGTTCTCTGCCAGATACATCACTTACGAGCAGGTGCTGCGTTTCCTGATGGACTATATCGACGGAGACCATTATTATAAGGTAAAGTACCCGGAGCACAATCTGGTACGTACGCGGGCCCAGCTCAGGCTGCTCCAGTCTATAGAACAGCAACTGTTCTAACACAATTTATATTATGTTAAATAGGGTTTAGTCCGATACCTTCATGCCCGACACATCCATCTTCGCTCAGTCAGCCCCTCTTCAATCCGCTCCGACAATACCGTTGCCGGAGCGGATGCGTCCTGGGTCCCTGGCAGAATTCGTCGGTCAGGAGCATCTTGTGGGCCCCGGTGCGGTACTCCGTAAGATGATAGAGTCCGGCAATATATCCTCCTTCATCCTATGGGGACCTCCGGGCGTCGGCAAGACTACTTTGGCGAACATCGTTTCCAAGGAACTGCACCGGGACTTCTATACGCTGTCGGCGATAAGCTCCGGAGTCAAGGACCTGCGCGACGTATTTGCCCGTGCCAAGGACAACTCAATCTTCGCCAAGGGTTCCCCGATACTCTTCATTGACGAGATTCACCGCTTTTCCAAGTCCCAGCAGGACGCTCTTCTGGGCGCCGTGGAGACCGGAACCGTAACTCTCATCGGAGCTACTACGGAGAATCCCTCGTTCGAGGTCATAACCCCGCTCCTGTCCCGTTGCCAGGTATTCGTAATGCAATCCCTGGATGTCAAGGACCTGGAGCTGCTGCTGGACAGGGCCCTGACTCAGGACGCCTACCTGCGCTCCCGCAATATCGAGGTCCGCGAGCGGACGGCCCTCTTCCGTTTCTCCGGAGGGGATGCGCGTAAGTTGCTCAATATCTTAGAAATAGTCGTAAACTCCTTCCCTCCGGACGCGCCGGTAATCATCGACGACGCTACAGTTGCGGACCGCCTTCAAGAGAACATCACCGTCTACGACAAGAACGGAGAGATGCACTACGACATCATCTCGGCCTTTATCAAGAGCATACGCGGCTCAGACCCCAACGGAGCCGTTTACTGGATGGCCAGGATGCTGGCCGGAGGCGAGGACCCTCTGTTCATTGCCCGCAGGATGGTAATACTTGCCTCAGAGGACATAGGCCTGGCCAATCCCAACGCCCTGCTCCTCGCCCAGGCCACCTTCGACGCCGTGCATAAGATAGGTATGCCCGAGGCCCGCATCATCCTTTCGGAGTGCGCAATCTATCTGGCTACCTGCTCCAAGAGCAACTCGGCCTACATGGCTATAGACGCAGCCCTCGGGTTGGTCGGCAGCGGAGACAACTCTCCCGTACCCCTGCACCTGCGGAATGCCCCTACCAAACTCATGAAGGACCTGGGTTACCACGAGGGCTACCGTTACGCCCATGACTACGAGGGCAATTTCACCGACCAGGAATTCCTGCCCGAGGGGCTGAGCGGGACAAAATTCTACGAACCGGGAAACAACGCCAGGGAAAATGAGATACGCGCCCGCATGGACCGCCTGTGGCCAAAATACGCTGACAAGAAATAAGAACATATACACGGAAGAACTATGACAGAGATCACTTTCAACGCATCCAATTTCACCCTTCTGGCCGGTCCCTGTGTAATAGAGGGACGGGACATCACCCGGGCAATAGCCCAAGAATTGTGCGCCTTGACCGCGAAATACGAGATACCGTTCATATTCAAAGCCTCATACCGCAAAGCCAACCGGTCCCGCTACGACTCATTCACCGGCATCGGGGATGAGAAGGGGCTGGAAATTCTGGCAGAAATACGGGAAGACTTCCACGTGCCGGTAGTCACCGATATCCACCAGCCCGACGAAGCTGCAGCAGCCGCATCCTACGGTATCGACATGCTCCAGATACCTGCATTCCTATGCCGCCAGACCGACCTGCTCGAAGCCGCTGCACGCACAGGCAAGTGGATCAACATTAAGAAAGGCCAGTTCCTCTCCCCTGCCGCCATGAAGTTCGCTGCCGAAAAAGTCTCACACGCCGGCAATAACAACATTGCCCTCACAGACCGCGGCACCCAGTTCGGTTATTCAGACCTCATAGTGGATTTCCGTGGCATCCCCCAGATGCAGAAGCTGGGCTATCCGGTCATCCTCGATGTAACTCACTCGCTTCAGGCTCCCAACCAGGCTTCCGGCGTAACCGGAGGCCATCCCGAGATGATATCCGTCCTCGCCCGCGCCGGTGTAGCCGCCGGAGTGGACGCCCTCTTCATGGAGACACACCCCGACCCAGCCTCAGCCCTCTCCGACGGCGCCAACATGCTGAGACTTTCCCTCATGGAAGACCTTCTCAAACAGCTACTGCCCATACGCCAGGCCATTAGAACGGATAACCTATACCGAACTGGAATGCATAGCCGCCCCTGTGGAACCAAGTCCTGATATTGGACCACTGCTGAGCCGCGGGATCATACAGCTTGATTCCGACATCGAACCTCACCACTACGAAATTGAGATCCAGGCGCAGACCGGCTCCGGCGCTGAACGCTGAGGTCCGCAGTATATTTTTCCAGGAAAAATAAGACAGTTCCTCGGCCGTCTGATCCTCTGTGCTGCCGCCCTCCATGGACTCGTGGTCACCGGTGCGGGCGAGGTTCCATACATTGCCCCAGTCCGCGAAAACCGCTCCCCTGAATATGGAGAAAAGGGGGAATCTGTATTCGATATTGGCTTCCAGCCGCATATCACCCGTCTGATTGGGAATGGAGAATGTCTCGTCCATCTGCGAAGAACCCGGTCCCACACTGCGGGCCGTCCAGCCCCTGAGACTGTTCGAGCCGCCGGCCCAGAACAGACGCTCGAAAGGCATCTTCGCAGAGTTGCCGTATGCATACCCTATACCGCCCAGTCCCCGGACTGCGAGAGCCTGCTTATTGTCCCGACCGAACTTCCAGGTATAGGCCAGTGATAGCTCCGCCCTTGCAAACTGTGAGTACGGGGAATTCCAGATAGTCCTGAAACCGGAGCTGTCCACCGGCATGAAGCGGTTGAAGGCCGAAAGCAGGTTGCCGGCGATATCAAACTGCAGGTCCGCCTTGAAGAACGAGTTGGCCGGATTGACACTGGGGTCGCTGCTGTACTGCACGTCGAATCCAAGACCGAACTCGAAGTGATTCTTGTATGCCTCGCGGACAAACGGGTTGGTCAGTGACTCCAGGAAAGCATCACTGTACACAGGCAAGTTGACAATATTGATCTGGAGCGGCACCACTTTGAAGTAGTATTTGTTGGACTGGCTGCTCCAGCTCCAGCCGAAGTTGGCTCCTATCATATTGCGAGTATACTCCGGCCGGCGCTGGTAATTGTAGGACAGCTCCACGTCGGTGCGCGGAATGATATTCTTGAACATCCAGTCCGGCAGGAGGACGAACGTAGGGAAACTCAGGCCTGCATTGGCTCCGAACTCAGTCGCACGGGTGTCATCCCTGACCGAAAACTGAAAGTTGCCTGACACAGACAGAGACAGCCACTCGCCTCCTTTGAATATATTGCGGTTATAATACGAGACCGTAGGCGAGATACCTATCAGACCTGTGGAGTTGGTGGATGCCTCCAGATTCACCTTGTATCCGTGTGCCTTGGAGGGGATCAGACGGATGCTGCAGTCCACTATGTTTGTGTCTGTCTTGGTAAGTTCGACACTGACACTGTTGTAAATACGGAGATTTGACATCCTCTGGTAGGTACTGTTGACAATACTGGAGCTGTAGACATCCCCTGGCTCTACGCGGTTCATCTTATAGAGGATGGAAGGACGGATCTTTCTCTTCTTGTCGTACAGTATGGTCAGGTTCTCATACTGGACGGTATCCAGAATCTGAGGAATTTTCTTGGATATAGATGCACGGTAACGGATATTGTCCGATACTGGATACACCATGACGTCCCCGAAATAGAAACGTCTGTGACGCACAGCATCCTCAGGACGTCCGCCCCTGGGATAGTTGCGCACGGATATCCTGAGTAGCGCAGAATCAGGAACCGACACTGTATCGGCCGCGAAAAAATAAAAATTCTTGGAGAACTCATAATATCCCCTGTCCCGCAGATACGCCTCGGACCGCTCCGACTCCCGCTCCAGCACTGACTCCGATAGAGGAGTCCCTATCTTTATCAGAGAATTCACCGTATCCCTGTATATTTCCTCTGCCAAAGCCGGATCCTCCACTTGGTAATAAATCTCTTTGATAGGATAGCGCTTGCCCAGGGTCACACGATAGTCCACCGTTGTCTGCTGATTGCGTATCTCTGCCAGAGCCTTCACTGTCGAGCCATAATATCCGATATACTTGAGATGAGTTGTGATATTCTCCCTGCTGTCAACCATGAGAGCCGGGTCGAATACCACTGGAGCCTGGCCCAGCTTTGTGACGAACTTGTCCCAGCCTTTGCCCTTGCCGTTGGTCCAGTTGGCTACATACAGGAACGGATTCCATCCTCCGCGCTTGGTCTTGATAAAATAGGTGTTGGCTTTTTGACGGACGTAGTTGTCAAGTGTGTTGTCTTGAAAATCAGGGTAATCCTTGCGGTTGACCACTGTTACGACATTGCTCTTGAGCCTGGTCTGGTCCTCCGACAGAATCCGGGTAGTGCTGCATGAGGCCAGCAGACTGACCAGTAACACCGTAATGCAGGCAAGGCGGATATATCGGATTCTTTCGGGACGCATTAAAATTAATTTATGCAAATTTATAATTTTTATATGTAAATCAAAATACTTGGATATATTTGCATCCGGAAAAAATCCGGGTGAGCCGGATACCTCCGAAGAACAACAATGTAACTTAATTGGATTACCTAGTATGAAGAACAAGTACATCGATCTGGTCGAGCAGTCCTTCGAGTTTCCGCAGGACGAATTCCGCGTAGAAGACGGGGCCCTCTATTTTCACGACATCCCGATGATGGACGTCATCGAGCAGTACGGCACGCCGCTGAAGATATCGTATCTGCCCAAAATATCCTCCCAGATACAGCGGGCCAAGAGGATGTTCAACGTGGCCATGGCCAAGGTCGACTACCAGGGCGACTATCACTACTGCTACTGCACCAAGAGCTCGCACTTCTCCTTCGTGCTTGAGGAAGCCCTGAAGAACGACATCCACATCGAGACCTCATCGGCATTCGACTTCAACCTGATCGAGTCGCTGTATGACAGTAAAATCGTGGACAAGGACCTCTACATCATCTGCAACGGTTACAAGAAGGACACCTACATCGCCAACATAGCCCAGTTCATCAACGACGGCTGGCACAACACCATACCCATCCTCGACAACATGCCCGAGCTCGACCAGCTCGACGCCGTGATCAACGAGCCCACCCGCATCGGCATCCGCATCGCGGCCGAGGAGGAGCCCAAGTTCGAGTTCTACACCTCCCGCCTGGGCATCCGCTACAAGGACATCATGCCCTTCTACCAGGAAAAGCTCAGCCAGAACAAGAAATTCAGCCTCAAGATGCTGCATTTCTTCATCAACACCGGCATCAAGGACAACGCCTACTACTGGAACGAGCTAGGCAAGTGCGTCAACGTCTACTGCAACCTCAAGGCCGTCTGCCCTACCCTCGACTCCCTGAACATCGGAGGCGGACTGCCGATCAAGAACTCCCTCGGCATGGACTACGACTACGAGTATATGATCGAGGAGGTCGTGGCCCAGATCAAGAGCATCTGCAACTCCCGCGGAGTCGCCGAGCCCAACATCTTCACCGAGTTCGGTTCCTACACCGTAGGCGAGAGCGGAGCCACCATATTCTCCATCCTCGGAGTCAAGCAGCAGAACGATCGCGAGAAATGGTACATGGTAGACAGTTCCTTCATGACCACCCTCCCCGACATCTGGGGCATCAAGCAGAAGTTCATCCTCCTGCCCATCAACAAATGGGACAAGCCCTACGAGAGAGTCTTCCTCGGAGGTCTCACCTGCGACAGCCAGGACTACTACAACGCCGAGGAGCACGCCAACGCCATCTTCCTCCCGAAGGTCACCCCTGACGACCCGGAGCCCCTGTACATCGGCTTCTTCCACACCGGAGCCTACCAGGAGTCAATAGCCGGCTACGGCGGCATCCAGCACTGCCTCCAGCCCGCTCCCAAGCATATCATCATCGACAAGACACCGGACGGGGACTATACCACCAAGCTCTTCAGCAAGGAGCAGACCTACAAGTCGATGCTCAAGATACTCGGCTATTAAGCTTTAGTATAGGAAATGCTAAGCGACCGCATCCCCTCCAAGGCCGACATCAGGCTCATCCGCTCCCTCGGACAGAAAAAATTCCGGGAGGAGCTGGGGCTTTTCGTCGTCGAGGGAGAGAAAATGGTCGGGGAGGCCCTGACGCAGAAGCGCTTCCCCGTGGAGGCGGTCTACCGTCTCCCAGATGTCGGGGAGGAGGTCATGGGACGGATGAGTCATCTCTCGTCCCCCTCTCCTGCCCTCGCCGTGCTGCGCATCCCTCCGGAAGAGATGCAGGACAATGCCCCGGCCCCCGCATTGCCCTCAGGCCTCTGCCTCGGACTGGACTCCGTCCGCGACCCGGGGAACGTCGGCACCATCCTGCGCCTGGCCGACTGGTTCGGCATCGGCACCGTCTACCTCTCCCCCGACTGCGTCGACCTGTACAACCCCAAGACCGTCCAGGCCACCATGGGCTCCATCTTCCGCCAGCGGGCCGTCACCTGCGACCTTCATGCGCTTGTGCGCGGATGCACCGCCGCCGGAATCCCCGTCTACGCCACTGCCCTCGACGGAGAGGACATCCGCTCCGCCGCCCTGGACACCACCCGGGCATTGATCCTGATGGGCAGCGAGAGGGACGGCCTCTCCCCCGCCCTCATGGCCGCCGCCACCCGCAGGCTGCACATCCCCTCATTCGCCTCCAACCCAGACGGCGCCGCCGAATCCCTCAACGTGGCCATCGCCACCGCCGTCACCTGCTACGAGTTCCGCCGACGCTGATATTTTTGTAAAAATCGCCAGTTGAGAGTACGATTTTTACGTAAAATTCGCCAGTCAGGAGAATAATTTTTATATTTGCAGAGGAAAAAGATAAAATCATGGAAACTATAAATCGAATTCTTCAAGATCAAATTAAAGCGCGTATTGCCCCTAACAAAGCCGTGCTGATATTTGGTGCCCGCCGTGTCGGGAAAACGGTAATGATGCGTAAGATAGTGGAAGATTACCCAGGCCGGACAATGATGCTTAATGGGGAGGATTACGATACGCTGGTCCTGTTGGAGAACCGCTCCGTTGCCAACTACCGGCATCTGCTGGAGGGTATCGATCTGCTGGCAATCGATGAGGCGCAGAATATTCCGCAAATTGGCAGTGTTCTTAAACTGATTGTAGACGAGGTGCCTGGAATCAGCGTCCTTGCAAGCGGCTCATCTTCATTCGACCTTTTAAACAAGGCCGGGGAACCGTTGGTCGGCCGGAGTACACAATTCCTCCTTACACCATTCTCGCAGCGGGAGATTGCACAGACGGAAACACCGATCGAGACTCGCAGGAACCTCGAAGCCCGACTGATTTACGGCTCTTACCCTGAAGTGGTGATGATGGACAGCTTCGAGCGCAAGACAGATTACCTGCGTGACATAGTCGGTGCCTATCTCCTGAAGGATATTCTGGCTATCGACGGGTTGAAAAATTCAGGCAAGATGCGCGATTTACTGCGGTTGATAGCTTTTCAGCTGGGCAGCGAGGTATCATACGAAGAGTTAGGAAAACAACTTGGTATGAGCAAGACAACCGTTGAGAAATATCTGGATCTGTTGGAAAAGGTGTTTGTCGTCTACCGCATGGGGGCTTATTCCCGCAACCTGCGAAAGGAGGTGACAAAGGCCGGAAAATGGTACTTCTATGACAACGGCATACGCAATGCCGTCATCGGAGCCTTCTCACCGCTGGCCATCCGGCAGGATGTGGGTGCTCTATGGGAAAACTACATTATCGGAGAACGGCGCAAAGCGAATTTTAACGATTTACTCCACAAGGAATTCTATTTCTGGCGTACATACGATAAACAGGAGATTGACCTTATCGAGGAGTCTGCTGATAATCTGACCGCATTGGAGTTCAAATGGGGCAACAGGACTCCGTCAGTGCCAAAAGTTTTTCAAGAAGCATATCCGCACGCTGAATTTCATGTGGTCTGCAGGGAAAATTATCTGGATTTCGTGTAAATTTGCAGCCTATGAGCAGAAAGAAAGAAAAAGAGATAGTCCGCGGTGTGACCGTGGAGTCCGTCGGCGCTGAGGGAAAGGCGATTGCGCATATTGACGGGAAGGTCGTGTTCGTGTCCAATGCCGTGCCGGGGGATGTCATCGCCGTGCGGATCGACAAGCGCCGGGAGAAGTACTTCGAGGGTACGCTGGTCGAAATCGAGCAGCCCTCGCCGGACCGGGTGGAGCCATTCTGCGAACATTACAAGGACTGCGGGGGCTGCGCCTGGCAGGAACTCCCCTACCACCTGCAGCTCAAGTACAAGCAGCAGCAGGTCGTGGACCAGTTCGCCCGCATCGGACATCTGCCGATGGACCAGGTGGAGGTGCTGCCGATCCTGCCGTCAGAGCGTACTACGGAGTACCGCAACAAGCTGGAATTTACCTTCTCCGACCGCCGGTGGCTGCAGAGCGGAGAGGACCCCTCGTCGGTATTCGACCCTCCTACCCCGCTCGACCCCTCGCAGTTCGAGGGCGGAGTCTTCCCGAGGCACCTGCGCGGAGGGTATTCGTCCGTCAATACCAACCCCGCCGGATTTGCCCTCGGCTTCCACATTTCCAAGGCATTTGACAAGATACTGGACATCAGGCACTGCTGGCTGCAGCCGGAGCCTTCCAACGAGATACGCAACTTCATCAGGCAGTACGCCATAGTACACGGCCTGCCCTTCTTCAACATCCGGGAGCAGAGCGGCTTCCTGCGCAATATCATCATCCGCACCAATCTTAAGGGGGAGGTGATGCTGACCATCATGTTCGGAGCGCATCCGCCTAAGCTCGGGTGGCTGCAAAGCGGATTCAGGCCCTCCGACTGCGACACCGAGGCCGAGAAGCTATTCGACGTGCTGATGGAGCGTTTTCCGCAGATCAAGTCGCTCAACTACCTGTACAACGGGCGGATGAACGATGCGATAAACGACCAGGAGATATTCAACGCGCGGGGCGAGGACGCGATATACGAGGAAATGGAGGGACTGCGGTTCAAGATCGGACCGAAATCCTTCTATCAGACCAATCCGCTGCAGGCCTACAGGCTCTACTCCGTGGTGCGGGAGTTCGCAGACTTCCAGGGCGGTGAGCACGTCTACGACCTCTATACCGGCACCGGCACGATAGCCCTGTTCGTGGCCCGGAGCGTGGCTTCCGTGGTGGGCGTGGAATACGTGCCCGAGGCCATCGCCGACGCCAAGGTCAATGCGCGGATCAACGGGATAGACAATTGCCGGTTCTACGCCGGGGACATGAAGGACATCCTCACTCCGGAGTTCGTGGCCGCCCAGGGAGCCTCGCCGGACGTGGTGATACTCGACCCGCCGAGGGCCGGGGTACACCCTTCGGTCATCGAGGTGCTGCTCGGAACCGGGGCGCGGAAGATCGTGTACGTAAGCTGCAATCCGGCTACCCAGGCCCGCGACCTCGCCATGCTCACCTCCGGTGGAGCGTACAGGCTGGTCAGGATCAGGCCGGTGGACATGTTCCCGCACACCACTCATGTGGAGAATGTGGCGCTTCTGGAGAAAGTGGACTGCTGATTACCGATAATAAGATGTTATGAATGTCAGAAGATTCGTAATAACATCTGTCCTGTGCATCTGCTGCATGACCGCCGCTGCCGGAAAAGACCTGCGCGGAGACATTGAGAAAGTCATCGCTGGCAGGCAGGCTACAATAGGAGTGGCCGTAATGTGCGGAGACACGGTCATAACGGTGAACAACAGCCGGAAGTATCCTCTCATGAGTGTGTTCAAGCTGCATGTCGCGGTAACGGCTCTGAGGAAAATGGATGCGGAGGGCATTCCGCTGGACAGCACGGTGCTTATCCGCTCGGAGCAACTGCATGAAAATACCTACAGCCCGCTGAGAGACAGGTATCCGGGACAGGACATCCGGATTTCCTACCGGGATATTGTCGGATACACTGTCTCGCACAGCGACAACAACACCTGCGACCTGCTGATCGGTTTCTCAGGCGGTATAGACAAAGTCGACTCATGCATCAAGTCGCTCGGAATAACGGACCTGAACCTGACTGAGACCGAGGCGGACATGCACGAGGACATCCGGAACGGCTATCTCAACTGGAGCACGCCGATGTCCGTTGTCCGGCTGTTTGAGAAAATATATTCGGGAGAGATTTTGAGTACGGAACATTCCGCATTTTTAGAGCGGATTCTGCAGGAATGTTCATCCGGCCAGGATAAGCTGAAGGCAGGCCTTCCCGGGGATGTGCCTGTCGCGCATAAGACCGGACACTCTGACCGGCTGCCCGACGGCACCATGATCGGGGATGCCGATGCCGGGGCAATCTATATGCCGGACGGCAGGAAATGCTATGTATCAGTTCTGATTATGGATTCGAAGGAGACGGATGAAGTGAATGCCGGCGTGATGGCGGAGATAGCCGGGATTGTTTACAGGTACTTTAAAATATGATAATGGAAAACGAGAAAATATACGGACAGACTACGATATGCGCCCGGGCGACAGCTCCGGGACAGGGGGCGGTCGCGATAGTGCGCGTCAGCGGACCGGAGGCGGTAGAGGTGCTGGACAAGGTGTTCCGGCCTTTCAATGACCAAGGGCCGCAGGCTGCGGAGTTCCGGCCCAGGGAGATGCACTACGGGCGGATTATTTTCCCTGAAAGCCCCGGTCATTCCACCGATAATGCCGAGACCGTCATCGATGAGGTGATGGCAGTGATCTTCCGTGCCCCCCACTCCTACACCGGAGAGGATTCCGCCGAGATATATTGCCATGGTTCCCAATACATTGTGTCCGAGATTCTGAGAGCGCTCCTCGCTGCAGGAGCGGTAATGGCCGCCGCCGGAGAATTTACCAAACGGGCCTTTCTCAACGGACGGATGGACCTCGCCCAGGCCGAGGCGGTCGCGGACCTGATCGCCTCCGAGAACAGAGCAGCCCACGACATTGCCCTGAAACAGATGCGCGGCGGCTATTCCTCCGAGCTGCAGGAGATGCGCTCGCAGATGGTGGACATCGTGTCGCTGATGGAGCTGGAGCTGGACTTCAGCGAGGAGGACGTGGAGTTCGCCGACCGGAGCCAGGTGCTCGCTCTCCTCGACCGGGTATCGGAGCACATCTCGCGCCTCGTGGACTCATTTGCCCTCGGAAATGCCATCAAGAACGGCATCCCCACCGCCATCGTAGGAGCCGTCAACACCGGTAAGAGTACCCTCCTGAACGCCCTCTTAGGCGAGGAACGGGCCATCGTTTCCGACATCGCCGGCACCACCCGCGACACCATCGAGGACACCGTCAACATCGCCGGCACCACCTTCCGCTTTATCGATACCGCTGGCATCCGCGACACCGCCGAGACCATCGAGGCCATCGGCATCAACCGCACCTACAGCACCATCGAGCGCGCCTCCGTCATCCTCCTCATGCTCGACGCCACCAGACCCGGGACATTTGAGGAATCCTTCGGGGCCATCGCCTCGCGGCTTAACCATGTCCCCTCCACTCATAGCGGAATCAGCGAGCGGACACTGCTGGTACTGCTCAACAAGGCGGACCTGCTCAGCGAGCCGGAAATCCCCGCAATGCTGACCTCAGCCGATGACCTCGCCCGCCGGAAGGGCCTCTCCCCCACCCGCACCATTGCCATCAGCGCCCGCAACCGCCTCGGCCTGCCCGAAATCACCGCAGCCCTCGCCGCCACCGCAGCAGCCCACACAGCCGACACCTCCGCCACCCTCGTCACCAACCTCCGCCACTACCAGGCCCTCCAGAAAGCCCTGGAAGCCCTTACCCGCGCCCGCGAAGCCCTCCTCGCCGGAGTCTCCACGGAATTCGTAACACAGGACATACGCGAGGCCCTGCACCATATCGGGGAGATTTGCGGGGAGGTTACTTCGGAGGAGGTGCTGGGGACTGTGTTCTCGCGGTTCTGCATCGGCAAGTAACCATCTGATTATCAATGTGTTAAATTGATTACAATCGATTAATATGGCGCTCTTTACGGGCGCCTTTTTTGTTGCTCAAGTATCGTTGATAATCGTTGCTAAGCCTTTTTACGCCATTTTTTGTACCTCCGTGTACCTTACAAGTTTACGATATGCTCTTCATCGGTAAGCATCCGGTAAATACCGTATTGATTTGAACAGAGAATATTACTATTGGGTCCTACTAGTTCCAAGTTGTATAAAGTTGGCTCAAGTCGGACCTGGTTTGTACTACTTGGGAGTGATTTGGTTTTCCTTTGCCCAGGCTCTGGGAAGGAGTCCCGCGAGGTCCTTGCCGTCGCGCTGCCAGTAAGGCAGTTTGCTGAGCACATC
>DVHI01000084.1 GCA_018712275.1 Candidatus Coprenecus avistercoris
TGGCGAGCATATAGACATAGCAAAAGCCGGAGGGGAAGTGGCGCGTAATGCACGTTTGGAATTAGAGCAAAAGACAGGGAAACCAGTTATAAGTCCTCTCAATGCCAAAATAGGAATCCCGTTAAACCTGCCTGAAAAAAATGAGAATGATGAATAAAACATTAACGCATACTAATGCGACATCTGAAAGAAAAGCCGACTGCACGGGATATAACAAAAAATAATAGAAGTTTTATAGTGCGCAGGTGAATTGCGCCTATAGCAATAGAGTGAGGTAGAAGATGAGGAGGGTGCGCTTTTTCATGACGGGGTAGGAGATGATGTCCGGGTCGTCGGTGGTCTTGTAGGTGTGGCGGTGGAAGCCGGAGGTGAAGATGAGGGAGGGGATGCCGGCCTGGTGGAATACGGTCTGGTCGGAGAGCTGGTAGAAGAGTTCGGTGAAGTTCTCGCTGCCGTAGAAGGTGTGGTCGATGTCCAGGCCGATGTTGTAGTAGCGGTTGCACATGTCGATGAGGCCGCGGTGTTCCTTGCGGAGTGTCTTCTCTCCGAGGACGATGACGAAATTCGTATCGGCTTCGTGTACGGGTTCAAGGACGGTTCCTATCTGGTCTATGTTGATAGCGCAGATAATCCGGTCTTTTGGAATGCCGGGGAATTCTTCCTCGGGGCTGCTGGCTGAGTCTGCCCTGTCTGCTGCAGTGGCTGCAGTCGAGTCCGTAGTGCCTGAGGTCGTATAAGCTGTACTTTCTTCTTCTGACAGCAGCTTGTCGATAAGCGCCTTGGATCCAGCCATGTTCAGCTCCTTGGCATCCAGCGCGGCGAAGATGATGTTCTTGTCCGGACCGGTCTTGGTTTTCTTCATAGTTCCGAACATGTCCGCGAGGTTGAGCAGGACCGTGACTCCGGAGGCATTGTCGTCGGCCCCGTTGTAGGTGTTGCCGTTCAGGATGCCGAGGTGGTCATAGTGGGCCGAGATCAGGACGTATTCATCGGAGGGGACAGCGCTGCGGACGATGCCCGCTACATTGCGGCCTACGGTGCCGTTGAGGCTGTCGGCGATGAACGGCTGGTAGAAACTGCTGCCGAAGAGGGGTTCGAGACCGTACTGCCGGAAGAGCACTTCTATGAAGCGTGCCGCTGACATGCCGGCGTTCGTACCCGTGGCCCTTCCTTCGCTCATGTCGTCTGCCAGCCATTCCATGATGCGCTCCTGCTTGGCCTGGTAGATGATCTGCTCGTACATGGTGTACGGGCCCAGCGACCTTTTGCGTTCCTGCTCTATGCTTCCGGCCATGTCCGTGCCGGAAAGTTCCGTTTCGGAATTCCGGAGGCATTCTGCTTCCGTCGCAGCTGAGGCGGAGTATCCGCTTACCGCCAGCACCAGCATCAGCATCACTGCCGTCATTGACGCCAGTCTCCTTACTGCCTCGGATACGGCTCTGAATATCCGTTTATCCCCTGTGTGTCCCACCTTCCCGCCGTGCTATTCTATCCGTTTGATGATTTTGGCCGGGACGCCTCCGACGATGCAGTTGGCCGGTACGTCCTTAGTGACCACGGCTCCTGCCGCCACGATGGAATTGTCCCCGATAGTCACCCCTTTTGTGATGGTGGAGTTGGAGCCTACCCAGACCCTCTTGCCGAGGACAATAGGGGCAGGGTAGGTGTTGCGCCGGTCCTCGGGAGTGATGCCGTGGTCGAGGGTCGCGAAGACCACATTGTGCCCTATCTGGCAGCCGTCCCCGATTACCACCCCTCCGTGATCCTGGAAGTGGCAGCAGGCATTGATGAACACATTCTTTCCTACCGTGATGTTCTTCCCGAAGTCAGCGTACAGCGGCGGAAACACCTTGAACGTCGGATCCACCGGCTTCCCGAACAGCCGCGAGAGCAGCTCCCGTACCTCGTCCGCCTCGTGATATGAGCTGTTCAGCTCGAAGGTTATCTTCCGCGCCTCATCGCTCATCCTGTCCATAAACTCGTATATCTCAGGGGTATTCAAAGCCTTCCCCGTCTTGACGAAATCCAAGAATTCTTTCAGTTCCATATCGTGTCGTATGCTCGTGTAGCAGTTAACCGCGCGAATATACGAACTTTTTTTATTCCGGATACAGGCGGTTGGGTGTATGGTTCAGGGCAGGCAATCAGCTCCAGATCCGGAAGACAAGAGTGACAAGGTTGTAGGGCGGTGCTTTCGCACTCAGTCTTAATAGAACAATGTTGACTGAAAGCAATGAATATTTTCAGAATCATTCTTTTGGCTCTAACAAGGCAGTCTCTTGATTTTGAACAAGTGATGAACTGAATATTGCCCCCCGAAGTAAATTCGTTCGAAAATGCGCTCAACCCAACCTTTGCGCAGTGCCTCCTGAGCGTGGCTGTGGCTTGATTACAGGAACTTTATCGATAAATTGCCGATAAGATGTGCGACATCTGCCTATATCTGAAGCAGAACCCCTATTCAAGCACTGCGTCAGTGGCAGAAGTTCTGGGTGTCAGTGTATCCAGTGCTAAAATCTACTTGCGCAGGCTTGTGGAAGCCGGCCTTATTGTTCCATATGGGGCAAATAAGAACCGTACCTATTCATTGAAGTGACGGTCTGAAGTCTGACAAGTTCTCAAATCCGGCGAATCACGATGTGCCAGTCAGTCTCTTAGGCAGTTGAGAGGTGCGATATATATGCCGTCAGGCCTTCTGTAGGCTGGGCCGGTGGCGGTGACGATCATCATGAATGCCGGTTCTTTTTCGACAATAGCTTTCAGTTTGAGGAGGTTCTTGGCACCTTCCTCGATAAGTCTGTCGCCTCCTAATTTTGCTTCGACTGCGGCCCATGTTCCGTCCGGCAGATGGATGACGGCATCGCATTCCAGACCGTTGCTGTCTCTGTAGTGGCGGATTTCACCTTTCAGACTGCCGGAGTAGACTACAAGGTCCCTGATTACCATGTCTTCAAAGAACAGTCCGAAAGAATTGAAGTCTTTCATAAGGTCGTCAGGTGAGATGTGTATTGCGCAGCATGCAATGGAAGTGTCTACGAAGTGCCTGGTAGGCGTGGACCGGATGGCGGCCTTGCTGCGTATGTTCGGATTCCAGGCCAGGATGTCCTCTATGATATAGAGGTCTTTCAATGCGTCCATATAGTCTTCGTACGTCTTGGTGTCAAAGGAGTTCCTGTTGTTTGACCGGATGATGTCCTGTATAATGGTTGTTACCGGAGCTTCGGTAGAGATTTTGCGGGCGTAGCTGCGGAGAATCATTTTCAGTATTTCAGGACTCTTATTTCTGAACTTTTCGTTATGCGAAGTTTCAAAATTGAACAGTCCTTCATAGTAGTTGGACGTAATGTCCAGGGCAACTTCCTCATCATTGACAATGGACTGTGGCCATCCTCCCCGGCAAAGAAGAAATGCTGTCTTTCTAAGGCTGTGAGAGGAATTCTCACAGAATACGTTGCTGTCAGGATTCCGGAACAGCTCCCCGATAGATACCTGTCCGTTGGACTCAAGGGACTCGAACAAGCTCATAGGACGCATTTTTATAGGTACGATGCGGCCTGCTCCAGAGTGATGGATCCGTGTTTTGTCTTCCGGAGTGGAGCTTCCGGTAAGTAGGAATTGCCCGAATCCAGGATGCTCGTCAACATAGTTTCGCACCTCGTCCCATATCTGGGGCACAGTCTGCCATTCGTCAATAAGCCTTGGCTTTTCACCTTCAAGGGTGGCACTAGGTTCCAATTGGGCCAGATTTATTGCGCTTTCAGTGCTGAGTTTTCTGACGCTTTTGGCGAACCGCAAGGCAGTGGTGGTTTTTCCACAGAATTTTGGTCCCGCGATAAGGACAGCACCGGATGACTTCATCTTACGCTCTATCTGGGATTCTATTATTCGCTTTAAATATTTGTCCATAAGAGATTTCTTTGATGCAAAAATAAAAAAACATTTGAATAATCCCAATATTGTGGCAAATAAAATCCAAAGATTGTGGAATTAAAAATCCCAACATTGTGCTTTTCGACTTTGTGATGTCCAGTATATTCAGCGCCCAGCCGGACTCCCCAAAAAACCTAACGACGCAGCAGGACCACAGAAAAAGCCGCGCCGAATACGTGATTCGGTGCGGCCTTTTCCAGCATCCTCCGTCCATCTGCTCAGAGCCGGTTCCTGTAGGCTTCAGCCAGAAGCTTGCGGTACTGGTTCTCGAGAGAGAGGTAGGTGGAGAGGTTGCCGTAGACGTTGTCGGCTTCGACGTAGTAGTCTATGACGGACATCTGGCCGGCGAGGACGGCCGATTTGAGGGCGTCGAGGGTGCTGTGCATCAGGGGAACGTCGTAGGTCTGGACGGCGGAGTGAATCTGCTGCAGCTCGTTGTAGCGGGACTGGAGCTGGGTCTCGGCCTGCAGGCGGGCGTTCTCGAGCTCGCTCTGGGCGGCGGTGTGGCGGGCCTCGGCGATCTTGGTCTTGTTGCGGGAGGAGAACAGGGGCAGGGAGGCTCCGACGAGGAAGCCGTTGGAGGCCTCCTTCATGGCGGTGTTGCGGCGGTAGCCGACCTCGAATTTGGGCAGCCAGTTCTGCTTGTTGACCTTGATTTCCTGGGCGGCTGCGTCTACGGAGGCCTCTGCGGAGAGGATGCCGGCATCGGTGGCCATCACTTCGGCGTAGAACTCATCGTAGTTGACCACCTCTGCGGCAGCAGGATACTCGGCCACGAGCAGTTCCACGGGAATGTTCCCGTTCATGGCCCTGAGGGTCTGGAGAGTATTCTGCCGTGCAGCCTCGTTCTGGGCCGCGAGGGTGCGGACGTTCATCCGCTCCATTTTCACCTTATTGACCTCTATGACATTGGCGCCTCCCTCGGAGAAGCGTTTCTCCATCAGGGCGAGGAGCTCGTCGGCATTGGCCATCCTCGTATCCAACAGCTCTTTTTCCTGATTGAGCCGGACGAGGTCGAGGCACAGGAGCTGGGCCTGCAGGAGGATGTCCCTGCGCTGGAGGGCGTACTGCATGTCGAGGGCCTCGTTCTGGAGCTTGCCGGACTTGCCCCTCGAGATGTACTGCGAGGGGAAGTCGAAGCCCATGGAGACTACGAGTTCGGAGCTGGCGACTCCGTCATAGCCGCGGGTGAAGAAGGGGCTGTAGGATACGGAGAGGTCCTGCTGGAGGTTGTTCTGGGACTGGATCTCGAGCCGCGATGCCTCATTGTTCTGCTGCAGGGCGCGGAGCTCGAGATTGTTCCTCTCAACTGCTGCCAGCACCGAGTCTATGCTCTCCATGCTCTGGGCGCGGAGACTGCCGCAGGATGCGGACAGGAGAATGGCAGCGGCGCTCAGGAAAGGAAGTGTATTGTAAAATATTTTCATAAGGGATATCGGATTAGTTTTCAGCATGTTCAATGTTTTCTGCCCTGCGCTCGCGGCGGTGCATCCAGTCATAGACTATCGGCACAATGAAGCCGTTGAGCAGTGTGGAGGTGAGCAGTCCTCCGAGGATAACCTTGGCCATGGGGCTCTGGATCTCGTTGCCGGGCAGGTCTCCGTTGATGGCCAGTGGAATCATGGCGAGGGCCGACGAGAGGGCCGTCATCAGGATGGGGTTGAGGCGGTCTAAGGAGCCCTGGAGGATGCACTCGCGTACGGAGAGGTGCTCCTCGGTGTGCAGGTGGTTGTAGCGGTTGATCAGCAGCATACCGTTTCGGGTGGCGATGCCGAAGAGGGCGATGAAGCCGATGATGGCCGGGATGCTGAGCTCGCCGGAGGTGATGATCAGGGCAAATACGCCTCCGATCAGGGCCAGCGGCAGGTTGAGCAGTACGACTCCGCTCTGACGGGCGTTCTTGAACTCCATGTACAGCAGCAGGAAGATGACCACGATGCTCATCAGGGAGGTGAGCAGGAGGGTCCGGCTGGCGGCCTGTTCGCTCTCGAACTGTCCGCCGTACTCGATGTGGTAGCCCTCGGGCAGTTCAATCTCCTCGTCCACTATCTTCTGGATGTCGTTCACCACTCCGCGCAGGTCGCGTCCGCGGGTGTTGGCCGAGATGACGACCTTACGCTTCACGTTCTCGCGGTTGATGGTGTTGGGACCCATCGAGGACTCCACGTCAGCTACGTAGGAGAGGGGTATCTTGCAGCCGTCGGCATCGTCGATCATCAGGTTGCGGATGCTCTCCATGTCGCCGCGGTTGTCCTCCGAGGCGCGGACCACGAGGTTGAAGGTCTTGCCCTCCTCGTAGACCTGCGATACGGTCTCGCCGGCCATGTTCACTGTCACGAACTCGGCGAAAGCCGGCAGGGAGATGCCGTAGCGGGCGAGCATGTCGCGCTTGGGGGTGATCTTGAGCTCGGGACGCTCGATCTGCTGCTCGACGTTGAGGTCGGCTATGCCCTCCACACCGCTGATGGCGCTCTTGATGCGGTTGCCGATGACGAACATGTCGTTGAGGTTGTCTCCGAAGAGCTTTATCGCGATGCTGGCCTGGGTACCGCTGAGCATGGCGTCGATGCGGTGGCTGATGGGCTGGCCTATCTCTATATTGGCTCCGGTGATGGTAGAGAGTTTCTCGCGCACCTCATCCAGAACCTCCGCGTGGGAGCGCTCATCCAGGATGAAAGGTGCCTCTATCTCGGATACATTGACTCCGAGGGCGTGCTCGTCCAGCTCGGCGCGTCCGGTCTTGCGGGCCACGGTCTGTATCTCGGGTATGGTCAGCAGCAGCTGCTCGGCCTGCCGTCCTATCTTGTCGGACTCCTCGAGGGAGACTCCGGGCAGGGAGCTGACGTTGATGGTGAACGAGCCTTCGTTGAACGAGGGCAGGAAGCTGTGTCCGAGGGTGAAGAAGAGTCCGAGGGCCACGGCGAAGAGGGCGAGGGTGGAGCCGCCTACGATGGCCTTGTGGTTGAGGGCCCAGTTGAGTCCGTTGCGGTAGTGTTTCTTGAGCCACACGGCCACGAAGGCCTCCTTGGGCACCTTGGTGCTGTGCTTCTTGCCGCCAAGGAGGTAGGAGCAGAGCACGGGAGTCAGGGTCAGGGCCACGATGGTCGAGGCGAAGAGGGCTACGATGAAGGATATTCCGAGGGGAATGAGCATCCTGCCTTCCATGCCGCTGAGGAAGAAGAGGGGCACGAAGCTGACGATGATGATCAGGGTCGAGTTCAGAATCGGCATACGCACCTCCTTCGAGGCGTTGAACACCACGTCGATTACCGGCAGCCGCTTGTCGGGCGGCAGGGCCCGGTTCTCCCGCAGATGTTTCCAGACGTTCTCCACGTCCACTATCGCGTCGTCCACGAGGGAGCCGATGGCGATGGCCATACCTCCGAGACTCATGGTGTTGAGGCTCAGCCCGAGGGCATCGAGCACGAGAATCGTGACGAGCAGCGAGAGTGGCAGGGTGATGAGCGAAATTATAGTGGTGCGGACATTGGCTAAGAAGACGAAGAGGACGATGACCACGAAGATGGCGCCTTCATAGAGGGAGCGTTTTACATTGTTGATGGAGTTCTCGATAAATGTGGCCTGACGGAAGATGTCGGTGGACACATGCACGTCGGCGGGCAGGTTCTTCTGCAGGTCGGCGATGGCGGCGTCCAGTCTCTCTGTCAGCTCGATGGTGCCGGTGTTGGGCTGCTTGGTGACTGTCAGCAGTACGGCCGGCTTGCCGCGCTCCGAGGCCAGTCCGAGCTTGGGCTGCTGGGCTCCGATGCGCACGTCGGCCACATCCTCGAGGGTCACGGGCATCCCGCTCTCAGTGGTCTTGATGACGGCTGCGGCCATCTCCTGCACGTCCTGGGTCGATACCACTCCGCGCACGATGTACTCGCTGCCGTATTCGTAGATGACACCACCGTTGGTGTTCTGGTTCATGCCGCGGGTCACCTCCATCACTTCGCCGAGGGTGACGCCGTAGTGCTTCATCTTCTCGGGATGGATGAGTACCTGATACTCCTTGATGTCACCTCCGAGCACCGCTACCTGGGCCACACCTCCGGTGGAGAGCAGCCTGGGACGGAAGGTCCAGTCGGCTAAGGTCCTGAGGTCGAGCATCGAGGTGCTGTCGGCGGTCAGGGACACTATCAGCAGCTCTCCGAGGATGGAGGACTGGGGGCCGAGGGTCGGGGTTCCGGAGTTCTCCGGCAGGTCGTCGGCGGCCGCGGCCAATTTCTCGGATACAATCTGACGGGCAAGGTAGATGTCAGTGCCCCAGTCGAACTCTACCCATACTACGGAGAATCCGGTGGTCGAGGAGGAACGCACCCTGCGCACTCCGGTAGCACCGTTGACGGCCGTCTCGATGGGGAAGGTCACGAGCTGCTCGACCTCCTCGGCGGCCATTCCGTTGGCCTCGGTCATGACGACTACGGTCGGGGCGTTGAGGTCGGGGAAGACGTCTATCTCCGCGTTGAAGGTCCGGTAGAGTCCGGCGGCGAAGAGCAGAATGGCCGCGACGAGTATCAGCAGCCGGTTCTGCAGGGAAAAATGTATGATCTTGTTCAGCATGACTGTCGCGGATTAATGGTTGTGGGTATGGGCGGGTATGAGGTTGCTTGCGGAGGCCAGCTTGACGTGGGTGGCGCCGCGGGTGACTACGTTCTCACCGCCCTTGAGGCCTGAGAGTATCTCATAGCGCTGTCCGTCGGTGGCTCCGAGGGTGACTTCCTGTTTCTTGTAGCAGGTCTCGTCCAGCTTGATGAATACGAAATAGTGGCCCTGGGACTCGGTGACGGCCTCTACGGGGAGGGAGATGACTCCGTCCCTCTCGGCGGAGAGGAGCCATACCTGTGCGAAGGCTCCGGGGAGGATGTCCTCAGTGCCGTTGAAGGCAAATGTCACGGGGATGTAGGCATTGGTCTCGTCGGTCGAGCGGCCGTAGCCGAGCAGGCGGCCTCCGAGTTCGGTGGTGCTGTAGACGCGGTCGCCGTATGAGAGCCTGAAGTTTGCGTCCTTGACTCCGGGCAGACGGTTGAGGTATCTTTCGGATACATCGGCCTTGAGGTACATCTTATTCCCCGTGATGACGCCGGCAAGCGGAGTGCCGACCGAAACATAATCGCCTTCCTTAACTAAGCAGTTTTTGACATATCCTTTGATGGGGGATTTCACCACGGTGCCGTTCTCACCATCGTTCGAGGCGAGGGCCTCGTAGGTGAGGCGGGCGGTCTCGTAGCGGCCCTTGGCGGCCTCGTACTCCTGGCGGGAGACGATATTGTCCTCCACCAGTCTGGCTGCCCTCTCATATTCCTGGCGGGCTGTCTCGTATTCAATCCTGGCCCTCTGTACGGGGTCTCCGTCCTGCAGGTGGCGGGAGGAGATGGTGAACATGGGGCTGCCCTCATTGACCCTGCTGCCCTCGATCAGAGGTGCTGCGAAGGAAACAATGCCGGGGACGCTTGCCACCACCGTGGTCTCATCCTCGGGAGCCGGCATGATGCGGCCGCTGACCTCGAGGACTCCGCGGAAGGGACCGGGGACAATAACCTCGGCCGTCACTCCGGCGGCAGCGGCGCTCTCGGCGCTGAGGGTTATCTCATCGGGACTGGCGTTGCCTCCCTCATGCGAATGGCCGTGGTCGTGGCCCTCATGGCCGTGCCCTTCATGGGCGTGGTGGTCGTGACCCTCGTGGCTGTGACCCTCGTGTGAGTGATCATGTCCCTCATGGTCGTGATGCGCATGGTCGTGGACCTCCTCGCTGTGGGAGTGACCGTGACCGGAACCTGAAGTGTTGTTGCAGGATGAAAGGGCGTAGCAGGTGGCTAAGCAGAGTACGCCCAGAAGAAATGTCTTTATCGTCTGTTTCATGTAAGAAAAGTATTTCGGTTGTTAATAAACGCCGCAAATGTATATTTCATCCCGTGCAACTCTGTTGCAAAGAAGGCTGTCCGCCTGCCTGCGGTACGGTATTTGTATTTTTGGAGGTGAATCAAATAAAAAAGGAGACAGATATGAAAGGAATGATTATCGCTTTGATGCTGGCGCTGACCGCAGGAGTGTCCGCGTCAGGAGCCGTGCCTCAGGACAGGCAGACCCGCAGGGCCATGCAGGCGTATGAGGATTCGGTCAGATTCGCGGCCACCGTGGAGACTATGAAGAATATGGATTTCGTGCTTGAGGCCGACCGCCTGGTGCTCAAGAGAGGGGAGAATGTCATGGTGACTTCCATGACCAATTTCGTATCCGTTAAGGATGACCGGGCAGTGATACAGGTCGCCCCTTTCAGCGGCCCCGGAGTCAACGGTGTCGGCGGAGTGACGGTGGACGGACGGATATCGGAAGTGGATTTCCGTGTGAGCCGGAAAGGTGCGGTGTCCCTGTCGATGTATGTGTCGGGTGCCGTCGCCTCGTGCAAGGTTACATTCACCCTGCCCAAGAACGGCACTACGGCTACAGTACGTATTGATCCCAACTACAGTTCCAACGATATCTCCCTGGTCGGCAGGATAGTCCCGACAGAACTGTCCACGGTGTACGAGGGGCTGTCGTTGTGACGGGGATACGGAAAATTTTATTAACTTGCGGCAAGTTTGACAGCCGCAAGTTTTTTTTATGCCTATGAGACCAGGATTTAAGAAATTCCTCAAAATTACCCTGATATCCATCGCCTCCCTTCTCGGCCTGTGCGTCGTGGCCATTGCAGTGGCCATGTGGGTAGTATTCACTCCGTCCAGACTGACTCCGATGGTGGAGGACGCGGCGGACAGATATCTCGACGCCGACGTGAGGATCGGCAGGGTGGACCTGAAGTTTTTCTCTTCATTTCCCAGGCTCACTCTCAGAATAGATGACGGAGAGCTGACGGTCCGCGGAGCGGCGGATTCCATCCGGGCGGAGGGTCCTCTGATGCCGCACCGCGATTCCCTCCTGCGGTTTGCCCGATGCAGGGTGACATTTGACCCGGTGGCGCTTCTCAAGGACCGCCGGGTGATCATTCACCGCGTCCTTCTGGACAGCGCCCGGGTCTATGCGTACCGGGATGCCGGGGGCCGCGCCAACTGGAATTTCATTCCCCCCTCCCGCGATACGGTGGAGGCGGACGCGGCTGACTCTGCCGGAGGGTTCCGCCCTGAGGCCATTGTCCTGCGCTCGCTCAGGGTCAGAGATGCGGATATTGTCTTCAATGACCGTTCCAATGATATATATGCCCGGGTCGCCGGGGTGAACACCCGTCTGCGGATGGGCGCGGGGGAGAGGGGTGCTGCGGCCGGAGTGGAATTCTCCTGCAGGAACCTGCTGCTCAGGCAGAAGGGGAATCTGCTCATGCGGAGGACGGCGGTGCGGCTCAATACCCGGGTGGGGTACAATGCCGACAGTATGAAGGTGGTGCTGCGCAATGCGGAGCTAGGGGTCAATGACATAAATCTCTCTCTCAGCGGAACGGCGGTACGGGATACAGTCCGCCGGGCGGTGGACCTGGACCTGTCGTTCGGGGCGGCGGCTCCTTCGGTGGAGAAGGCTCTCAGGCTCATTCCGGAGTCTGTGGTCAGGCATAAGGACCTGACGGCGGACGGCAGCGTACTGCTTGAAGGAACCGTGAAAGGGGCTTACGGCAAGGAACTTATGCCGGCGGTATCGCTGTGTCTCAAGATAGAGGATGCTTCGGCCCGGTACGAGGGGCTTCCCTACGGCATAGATCATCTCTCCGCGGATTTCGATGCGTTCGTGGACCTGATGCGGGAGCGGGAGTCCTATCTGGACCTCAAGATATTCAAGCTGCAGGGCAATGATATAGACGTCCTGGCCGACGCGAAGGTGACCGAACTGTTCGAGGATCCGTTTATAGTGCTGAATACCAGGGCTAAAGTTAATCTGGGCAATATCAGCAAGACCTTCCCCCTGCAGGCCGGTATCGAGTATTCGGGTCTGCTGGACGCGGACCTGAAGGTGCGTACCAGGCTGTCAACCATAAGGAATCAGGACTTCGGACGTATCTTTGCGGCGGGCAATCTGGACTTGGACGGGGTGACTGTCAGGGATACCGCACACGGAATTGACGCGGTAGGTGACATCGACCTGAAGTTCTTCGGGGCGAGGGCGCTGGGCGTGAGCGGTGAGGTGTCCAGACTGCATCTGGAGAGTCCCCGTATCAGTGCGCTGGCTGACAGTCTGAAACTTAGAGTAATCTCGACCCGTCCCCGCGATACGACGAGAGTCTTTCAGATGAAGGCCGACTTCGGGATGAACCGGGTGGGCGCTTCTATCGGGGACTCGCTGAAGGTGTATTGCGGCAAGGGCGGCATCACCGCATCCCTCAGACCCCGGGAGGACCGTCCGGACAAACCGCGGATAGAGGTGCTGGTCGAGACCGACTCTGTCTTTCTGAAAAACGGGGAAATGACCGGAGGTATGAACAAGGGCACCATATCCCTGGGCGCCGACAAGCTCCGGGATTCGCTCTGGAGGCCCTCCGCCACAGTGTCGTTCAACAGGCTCAGGGGTGGTCTGGGCGACTCGCTCAGGATGTTCTGCATGAAGGGTGAGCTCGATGCCTCCATGAGCCTGTACAAGGACAGGCGTGGAGATTACAGACCACGTCTGAATGTCCGGCTTGAGACCGACTCGATTTTTGCCAGGATGGGGGAGACCGGCGGCGGCATGAAGAAGGGTGTGGTCCGTATTCAGGCGGACAAGGTGAGGGACTCGCTGTGGATTCCTTCCGGAACGGTGCGGTTCAGCCGGCTGACAGCCAAGGTGCCGCAGTGCGCTCTTCCGGTACATTTCAACAGTACGGTAGTGAAGGTGGGGGACAGGCAGATATCGCTCGACCGGGCGGCTGTGAGGGTCGGCACCTCCAGCGTATTCCTGACCGGAACGGTGCACAACCTCTACGGTGCCATGCGGCACGGCCGTATGCTCAGGGCCAGGCTGGACATCAAGTCCCGGAATCTCAATCTGAATCAGCTGATGCGGGCTTTCGCATCCCCCGAGGCGGATGAGCAGGACCTGGAGGCGGATACAGTCTCCACGACGCAGATGAGGCTGTTCGAGGTGCCGGACAGGATCAATTTCCAACTGACTGCGGATATCGACCGGCTGCGCTTCGGAGAGTATATTTTCCGCGATATCAAGGGCAATGCTGAACTCAGGGACAGCCATATCTACCTGGAGAATCTCAGTCTCACCGCCCTGGATGACGCTGTCCTGAACGCCTCGCTGATCTACAAGGCGGCATCGTCCCGCTTCGGGTATGCCGGTTTCGACGTCAAGGTGAAGGACATCGACATCGCCTCTCTGGTGGAGGCCACTCCGGCGATTGACTCGCTGGTGCCCATGCTGGAGTCATTCAAGGGCAAGGTGCAGGTGGACGTGGCTGCGGAAGGGGTGCTGGACTCCCTGCTGAACATCCGCATCCCGTCACTGCGCTCGGCGGTATATATCCGCGGCGACTCCCTCGTGCTGATGGACGGCAAGACCTTTGCGGAGATATCCAGGAAACTGATGTTCAAGAACAAGAAAGAGAATCTCATAGACAGTATCTCCGTCAATATCACCGTAGAGGACGGCAGTGTCAATATCTATCCCTTCCTCGTGGAGATCGACCGCTATCAGGCGGCTGTCGGCGGGGTGCAGAACCTGGACATGAGTTTCGATTACCACATCTCGCTGCTGAAGTCTCCTCTGCCGTTCCGGGCCGGGCTGAATATCCGCGGTACGCCGGACGACATGCGTTTCGGCATAGGCAGGGCCAGATATAAGGATGCCGTAACCCCTGTGGAGACCCGCAAGGTGGATTCCGCGCGGATGAATCTGAGCAATGAGATAACCCGCCGGTTCAGGAATGCCGGCGAGCGCAACCGCTGGGGAGACAGAGCCGCGGCGCGTACCCGCATCGACTGGGAGCGGAAGCGCGATTCCGTGCGCAGGCATCACCGCATCGTGTTCGAGGAGGACTCGATTCAGTGGGAGAAGGTGGCTCCCCTGCCGCCCGCTCCGGGAGGCCCTGTCCCCGAGGTTTAAAAAAGTTCATTTCTTGAGAAATCTTTTATAAATTTGCACGATAACTTCAAAACAACACATAACTTCTATTATGAAAGGAATCGTACTCGCCGGAGGCTCCGGCACCAGACTGTATCCCATAACGAAGGGTATCAGCAAGCAGTTGATCCCGATATATGACAAACCGATGGTGTATTACCCCGTGTCCGTGCTGATGCTGGCCGGTATCCGGGAGATTCTCATAATATCCACGCCCGCCGACCTGCCCGGCTTCAGGCGTCTGCTCGGGGACGGCTCTGATTACGGAGTGCGCTTCGAGTATGCCGAGCAGCCCTCTCCCGACGGACTGGCCCAGGCCTTCATTATCGGCCGTGAGTTCATCGGCAGCGATGCCGCCTGCCTGGTGCTTGGAGACAACATCTTCTACGGCAGCTATTTCACCGTCATGCTGCGCAGGGCCGTGAACAGGGCCGAGAAAGAGGGTCTTGCCACGGTCTTCGGTTACTGGGTGGCCGATCCCGAGCGTTACGGTGTGGCGGAGATAGATTCCAAGGGCAATGTGCTCAGCATCGAGGAAAAGCCTAAGGAGCCCAAGTCCAACTATGCCGTCACCGGCCTCTATTTCTATCCCAACGAGGTGGTGGACGTGGCGGCCAATGTGAAGCCCTCAGCCCGCGGAGAACTGGAGATAACCTCCGTCAACCAGGAGTTCCTGGAGCGCGGCAAGCTCCGCCTGGAGACCCTGGGACGCGGATTTGCCTGGCTGGACACCGGTACGCACGACTCGCTGGCCGAGGCATCTACATTCATCGAGGTGATCGAGAAGCGTCAGGGTCAGAAGGTGGCCTGTCTGGAGGACATCGCCCTGCGCAGCGGCTGGATTACCCCCGACCAGCTCCGTGAGACGGCCAAGCCCATGAGCAAGAACCAGTACGGTCAGTATCTGCTCCGCATCGCCGACGAGGAGGAGCAGAAGCTGGCCAGGAAACATCATAACAAATAATAACATCTGACAATGGAATTCAAGCGCAACATACTGATAACCGGCGGCGCGGGCTTCATCGGGAGCCACGTCGTGCGCCTCTTCGTGAACAAGTACCCCGAGTACCGTATCGTAAACCTGGACAAGCTGACCTACGCGGGCAACCTGGCCAACCTGAAGGACATCGAGCAGGCCCCGAACTACGTGTTCGTACGTGCCGACATCTGCGACTTCGAGACGGTGTGCGGAATCTTTGAGAAATACGACATCGACGGCGTGATCCACCTTGCTGCCGAAAGCCACGTGGACCGCTCCATCAAGGACCCCTTCACCTTCGCGAGGACCAATGTGCTCGGCACCCTGTCCATGCTCCAGGCCGCCAAGCATCACTGGGACGGGAAGTGGGAGGGCAAGCGCTTCTACCACATCTCTACCGACGAGGTGTACGGCGCCCTTGAACTGACCCATCCGGAGGGTATTCACTCGGACATCAGCGCCCACGAGGTGTACGGGGACGAGTTCTTCCGCGAGACCACGCGATACAGTCCCCACAGCCCCTACAGCGCCTCTAAGGCTTCTTCCGACCATTTCGTACGGGCCTTCCACGACACCTACGGGATGCCTACCATAGTTACGAACTGCTCGAACAACTACGGCCCCTACCAGTTCCCGGAGAAACTGATACCCCTGTTCATCAACAATATCCGCCACCGCAAGCCCCTGCCTGTGTACGGCAAGGGCGAGAACGTTCGCGACTGGCTGTATGTGGAGGACCACGCGAGGGCCATCGACCTCATCTTCCACGAGGGGAAGGTGGCCGAGACGTACAACATCGGCGGTTTCAACGAGTGGAAGAACATCGACCTAATCAAGGTCATCATCAAGACCGTGGACCGTATCCTGGGCAATCCGGAAGGCTATTCGGACAGCCTCATCACCTACGTCACGGACCGTGCGGGCCACGACCTGCGGTATGCCATCGACGCCACGAAGCTGCACCGCGAGCTGGGCTGGAGCCCGAGTCTCCAGTTCGAGGAGGGTATCGACAAAACTGTCCGCTGGTATCTCGACAACCAGGCGTGGATGGACAACATCACCTCCGGCGAGTACGAGAAGTACTACGAGGACATGTACGGCAACAGATAGCATCACGTCCGGATGAGCAGTTATCTCGAGGTCAACGATGTGTCCAAGTCCTACGGCCCCCGGGTGCTGTTCGACCATATCTCATTCCATATCGACGAGGGGGACAAGATAGCCCTCGTCGCTCCCAACGGTACCGGGAAGACATCCCTGCTGAGCATCATAGCCGGCAGGGATTCTTCTGACGGGGACGGCTCGGTGCATTTTCTCAAGGACATCACCGTGGCCTTTCTGGAGCAGGACCAGCATTACGACCCGGACCGCACCATCTCGGAAATTGTCCTGGAAGGGGCCGGGGACCAGGCTGTGCCTGAGTACGAGGTGGCCTCGGTGCTTTCCCGCCTGAGGCTGGACGACCCCTCCCGGAAAGCCGGAACACTCAGCGGAGGAGAGGCCAAGCGGACAGCCATTGCCGCCGTCCTTATCCGCAAGCCGGACTTTCTGGTGCTGGACGAGCCCACGAACCATCTGGACGTGGACAGCATCGAGTTCCTGGAGGACTACCTCACCCGCTCGCGCTGTACCCTGCTGATGGTCACCCACGACCGCTATTTCCTGGACAGGGTCTGCAACCAGATTCTGGAACTGGACGGCGGTAAACTCTACCGCTACCAGGGCAACTATTCCTACTTCCTGGAGAAGAGGCAGGAGCGCATAGCCAATTTCAACGCGGCTACTGACCGGGCCCGCAATCTGCTGCGTACAGAGCTGGACTGGATGCGCCGGATGCCCTGTGCCCGCGGCACCAAGGCCAAATACCGTATCGACGCATTCCATGAACTCAAGGACAGGGCGGGGCAGAGGATAGAGGAGCGACAGGTGGAGATACGGGCCGGGATGGCCCGCCTCGGCCGCAAGATAATCAACTGCCGCGGAGTGAGCTACCGCTGGGGCGACTTCCCTGTACTCGAGGATTTTACCTACAACTTTGCTCCCGGAGAGAAAATAGCGGTGGTCGGTCCCAACGGAGTGGGGAAGAGCACCTTCCTCGACCTGCTGGCCGGTGTCCTGGAGCCTTCTGCGGGAGAGATAGACCGCGGGGAGACCCTCCGCATAGGGTATTACCGGCAGGAGGGCATCCGTCTGGACGGCAACAAAACTGTTTTCGAGACCGTCTCGGAGATAGCCGATGTGGTGTCCATAGGCAAGGGGGAGACCGTCTCCGCAATGACCTTTCTCAACTATTTTCTCTTTCCTCCGTCGATGCACCGCAACAAGGTGGCATTGCTAAGCGGAGGCGAGCGCCGTCGGCTATATCTGCTGACCGTGCTGATGCGCAGTCCCAACTTCCTGATACTGGATGAGCCTACCAATGATCTGGATCTGATGACCCTCAATGTGCTGGAAGAGTATCTGTCCGGATTTGCCGGCTCGCTGCTGATTGTCTCCCATGACCGCTTTTTCGTGGACAAGCTTGCAGACCATCTCTTCATATTCGAGGGCGGAGGCCGGGTCAAGGACTTTGTGGGCAGTTACTCAGGTTACCGGCAGTACCTCAAGGACAGGGAGGAGGAACGCAGGGCTGCGTCCAGGGAGACCCGTAAGGCGGCAGCGTCTGATACTCCGGCTTCTGCAGCGGACCGCGGAGGGGAGCGCAAGCGCCGTCTGACTTATAAGGAAAAGCAGGAGAAGGCCAGGCTGGAGGAGGAACTGGTCTCCCTTGGGGAGGAGAAGAAGACCCTGGAGGCCCGGCTCTGCTCCGGCGCACTGTCTTCCGAAGAGCTGACCGCCGACTCGGTCCGTATCGGGGAGGTGACCCGTCTGCTCGATGAAAAGGAACTCCGCTGGCTCGAACTCGACGAGATAGAAACCAGCTGATCAGCAGAACTGCAGCCGCTTGAACAGCAGATACGAGGCGGCCCAGATGCATGCGGGGGCGACGAATGAGTAGAGAATGTACAGGATACCGCTGCTCAGCTCATCGACCTGGAACATCCCGATGAATACGCCGTGAATTGCGAGCATGACGAGTACGGTCATGGCTGTCTTGTGCTTCCGCAGGGCGATATTGCCCAGAATGAATACCGACTGGTACAGGCAGATCTTGCCGAAGTCGGACCAGAACGTGCAGAAATCCGTCCCGCCGGGTTCCCAGATCATGCCCTGGAATCCCCTTCCGCCTCCGGCCAGCGCCAGAGCGCAGTCCAGCATGTGCATGACTGCGTAGAATCCGAACGGAATCAGGACGGCGGATACCAGCATCATCACTCCGAACTTGATGGGAACGGGGAGAGGCAGCATGGCATATCCGATTCCGTCCGAAGGGTCGTTGACGTAGCCGTAGACAGATGCAGGAACGCAGAATGCCAGGAACAGGGCTGTCAGATACAGTACCGGCAGCCTGTCTCCGGGAGTCACTGTATTCTCAGCCAGCAGCATGACCAGCCAGTAGGCCAGGTACAGACAGGCCATTACTGCTGCGGCCGGCCAGATTCTCCTTATTCCGGATTTCAGGTCCGAGACCGTGAGCATTCCTGCGCGGATAAGTCTTTCCGAGGCGCAGTGGGGAGTCCTAACAGCACGCATGATCCACCTCCTTTTCAGTATTTCTGTCCAGGGATCTGAGATACTCTACCAGAGTGCCTCCTCCTGAGATGCAGGCGTCGAAAAGCACTTCTATGTCGATGTCTGTCTTTGCATGCAGGTTTTTCAGATGCGTTTCAGCGTCTGCCGCTGTGCCGGTTTCTGTGTCAGTGCCGCTGTAGGCGGTCGGGCGGTCGGAGAGCGTGCCTGAACCCAGGTTATGTCCGGTATATCCGCTGACGATACCGGAGCGGGTCAGGCGGGGCAGGATGTTGACCACACCTGCGGCCGTACGCTCGCTGAACAGGGCATGGAGCATAACCTTGTCGCCGGTGCTGAAGCATATCTTTCCTGCGAGATCATCCAGAGATGAGTTGAGCAGCAGCCTCCCGGAGTCGATGACAGCCACATGATCCACGATGTCTTCCACTTCCCGGACCTGATGGGTGGACAGAATCACCGTCCTGTCCGGCCGCATGTGCTCGGCCAGCAGCCGTCTCAGGGTCAGTTTGGACGGTATGTCCAGGCCGTTGCCGGGCTCGTCCAGCAGGAGCAGCCGCGTATTGAGTGAAAGCGCGAAAGCTATCATGGCCTTCTTCTTCTGTCCGGAGGAAAGCCTTCGGAAGACAGCACCCGGCTCGACATCGAATATCCTGAGATAATCGACGAGTGCGTCTCCGTCATAGTTCGAGTAAAACATTCCGTAATTTCCGGCATACTCTATTACCGGCAGGTCCGGAGCGTTGAAACTCTCCGGCACGAAATAGACATTGTCCAGAAACTCCGGCTTCCGGTCGAACGGCACCATGCCGTCCACCTCTATCCGTCCGTTTCCGCATTTCAGAAGCCCCGCAATCAACCTCATCAAAGTCGTCTTGCCCGCTCCGTTCCTTCCCAGGAGCCCGTAAACGGCTCCGTCCTTCAGCTCCAGGTTCAGGCCGTCATACACGCAGCGTCCCCTGTAGCTGAACCTTAGTTCATCTATCTGTATCATAAAGCAAGAAATTAAGTGTCTTGTTTCCGGCCGCGGGACGTTACGGCTTGAACTTTGCCCAACAAAGATGGGACAATAATTTCATATTTCAAAATTTTGCAGTTATATTTGCAGCCCGAAAATCAGGAAAGATGCCGGAGTGGTCGAACGGGGCAGTCTCGAAAACTGTTGAACTCCTTGTGGGTTCCGGGGGTTCGAATCCCCCTCTTTCCGCAGAAAGGCCCTGGCGCTGATGGCGCCGGGGCCTTTCTGCGGAAAGAGGGGGATGGCCGACACAGCCGGCCTTATTTTACCCCCATCCAAACCTTCCCCAAGGGGAAGGCTTAGTCGCTTCGCTCCAAATCCGCATTTCGGCTTTTTTTTCTTCATCTTCTGTAAAGCCCGCCGCAGGCGGGTGGGGATGTGCGACCGAAGGGAGCAAATCCTCCCAAAAGAGGGGGATGGCCGACAAAGTCGGCCTTTTTTTACCCCCTTCTAAACCTTTCCCTTCCTTCTTGGGGAGGGCTTAGTCGCTTCGCTCCGAGAGGGCAGTGGTCCGGTGTTTCGGCAGAGTTTTCTTCACCTTCTCGCAGCCCTTCCGTTCTCCTTCCACAACGGCAGCAATTTCCGCATTTCCCTGCCGTTGTGGAAAGAACACATGTACTCACCTTCCGAAAGTGATACGGAAACAGCCGAATTTGACCCATCTCTGGAAGGTGGTGGCAAAATGCCGTTTGACCCGGCACCTTCCGAATGGGTTTCCCGGGCAGGGCCGGCGAGAGAGGCTTCTGAAGCAGGTCGGCTTATAACGAATTCGAGAAGGTGCTGGGGAAGTGCTGTTTTGGTCGGCACCTTCTCTGCAGGAAACCGATGCCTGGCCTCCGAGAGCCACCTGTGAAGTGGATCAGCTTATAACGAATTGAGAAGGTGCCGGCAGAAGTGGCTTTTCACCGTCACCTTCCGGCACGGAAGGAACCACTGGCAGAAGGACGTAGGAGCGGGCATGCCACAACGGCACCGGATTACGGGATTTGCTGCCGTTACGGTTTCACTCCGCGCCTGCAAGCGAACGAAAATGAACAGTGCGCACACAATGATTCAGGAACAAACTGACATCCTGGAACTTAACAGAAGTGGCCGTGGATGCGTCCGTTTTTAAAATGGACGAAAGCACATCGTTGGGCCGTTCTGAACTGATCATCAACGGGTTACAGAAATGGGGCGTGCGGGGACGTCAAACCGGGAACCGCAGGACGAACCGTAACGGATACCTGCCCACCCAGGCAGACCTCCGGCGAGAAGGACCACGCTACGGACCACGATCCCTGAATACGTCAGCGCGATGAGCACCGCGTCCCCACGTTCTTGGCAATGCGCTCCGCGCTTATGCGCTTGGCGTAGTCGTAGTTGTATTTCTTCCTCCTCTTTCCGCAGAAGGCGGACGTGGCCGAACAGCTGATTACAGGGACTGGAGCAGAGGAAGGCTCTTGACGGCGGAGGCCAGGCCGATGAGCAGGATGGCGGCTCCGCAGATGCGGGTGAGGATGTGGAGCTGGCCGATGGTGATGCGGTCGCGGAAGGTGCTGATGACCCATGTGATGAGGCACCAGGAGGTGGCTGAGCCCAGGGAGGTGCCGGCCCATTCTGCAGCCATGACGGACGGTGTGGCTGTATCTACATTCAGGAAAGTGAACAGCCACAGCATGCAGACCAGAGTGCCGGGATTGGTTACCGATATGAGGAAGCCGTTGAGGGCTCCTTCGATGTGGCGTACGGGACTCATGGCTCTGGCGGTTACACTGTCCGGGTGGCGGACCTGACGTCGGCTGACCAGGAGCCTGATGCCGGTGATGCTGATTATCAGGCCTCCGGCCAGCAGAACCCAGCCCTTGTGAGCCTCGATGAAGCCGCTGATGAAGGAGAGGGCAAAAAGGGCCAGGGCTGAGTAGAGCGTGTCGCTTGCCGAGCCCCCGAGACCTACTGCCAGTCCTGCGCGTCGTCCTCTGGCCAGAGTGCGCGGTATGCACAGCAGGCCGAGCGGTCCCACCGGTATCGAGACTATAATGCCTACAATCAGTCCTTTGAGCAGTCCGATAATCATAGCTGTCTCTCAGTACCGGATTCATGCCGCGGACTTCCTGCGTCTGAGGAAGCCGGTCTGAGCCCCTGGGTGAGCAGGGTTATGATCTCTTCCTTGCGGTGCTCGAGGAAGTTATTCAGACTGGAGGAGTCGCGTCCCAGCAGGTCTACGAATGCCGGAGCGGTGATAAAGGAAAAAACTACCAGGGACATACCGTCGAAAATCAGGTCCAGGGGGTCTATTTCCCGGATGGTGCCGGCTTCGGCGGCCTTTTCCACCATGGCCTGAATTCTGGCGAAGACCTGGCTGCTGCGCCGGCTGGTCAGGAACGCTTCACGTATGTGCCTGCGCCTGGCGGGGTTCTGCATCAGTTCGTTGAATATGAACTGCGGGGTATAGGCGTTCTCGCTCAGATACCGGAAGTAGGCTCCGACTGCATTGCGGATGTTCCCGAATATATCGCTGTCGTCCTTCATGCTGCTGTCAATGAAGTCCATTACAGAGTCGAACTTGGCGTCGAATATCCTGTTGAAGAGGTTTTCCTTGGTCCGGAAGTAATAGTGGACCAGTGCCTGGTTACACCCGGCGTCCCGTGCGATGTCGGTAGTGGAGGTTGCGCTGAAGCCTTTCTGCAGGAACAGTTTCTCTGCGGAGGCCAGTATCTGCTGCTCGGTGTTGGATGTCGTATTGCCCATAGTCTTGACGGTTTTATTCCAGCAGGTCGGGTCTGAGTCTTCTGGTGCGCTCCAAGGCCTGTTCTTCCTGCCACTGGCGGATGAGTCTGGGATTTCCGGAAAGCAATACATCGGGAACTTTCCAGCCCATGAAATCGGCCGGGCGGGTATAGATGGGAGGTGCGAGAAGCCCGTCCTGGAAGGAGTCGGACAGTGCGGATGTCTCATCGGTAATGGCACCGGGCAGCAGCCGGATAATGGAGTCGCAGATGACGCAGGCAGCCAGCTCTCCTCCGCTGAGGACGTAGCTTCCGATGGATATCTCCTTGGTGATGAGATGCTCGCGGATGCGGTGGTCGATACCCTTGTAGTGACCGCACAGGATAATCAGGTTCCCGCACGTGGACAGGCTGTTGCATAGGCCCTGATCCAGCATCTCCCCGTCCGGCGAAGTGTAGATTACCTGGTCGTACTCCCTCTGCGAGGTCAGGTCCGTGATGGCCCTGTACAGCGGTTCCGGCTTGATGACCATGCCGGCGTCGCCTCCGAAGCCGTAATCGTCTATCTGCTTGTAGTTGCCCTTGCCGTAGTCATGCAGGTTGACAATATGAATCTCCACGAGTCCCTTTTCCCGGGCCCGTCTTATAATCGAATGGTTGAGCGGACTTTCCAGCAGTTCCGGTACCGCACTGATAATATCTATCCTCATACTGGGCGCAAATTTATGTAAAACCGCGGTTCTTTTAAAAAATAATGTATATTTGCAAGTTCAATTTAACAACTGATAACGATGACTGAAGAGACCTTGAATCCTTCCCTCGGGAAGAGTACTGCTGAAAATTCTGTAGAGAATTCTGAATCACTGAATGTTAATGCTTCGGAAGTGAGTCCCGCTGTCGAGGAGGCCGCTGCTGTGGCCGCCGCAGTGGTGGCTGCCGGGGAGATTGTGGACAGAGCTGACAATGAGCAGCCGGCCGCACCTGAGGAGCCTGTGGCGGAGAAACCTGCCGTACAGGAGCCTGAGGAGATGCGCGGAGCCATTATCAGCGACGAGGAGCTGAAGAGCCTCTCGTCCAAGAGCCTCAAGGAGATAGTCGAGGCTTTCCGCAACCTGGTGGACAACGGTGATATCATGGAACTCAACAGGCAGTCCGAGTATATCAAGGCTACATTCTATAAGGTGCTGAAAGAGGAGAAGATAGCATCCGGTTACCATGTGCAGCCCGGAACTTCCGACTATGCCGGACTTCCCGAAGAGGAAGAAGTCGGGGCAGTTCCCGCCGACGGTCCTGTGGAAACAGGAGAGGAACCGGAGGCAGTGGAGGAGCCGGTGGAGGAGAATGCCCCTGCGGAAGTCTCCGTGAATCCCTTTATCGAGATCGAGCGTGCGTTCAAGGAACTGTATGCCCGCTATAAGGGCCGCCGCGCAGTTTATTTCCAGAATCTGGAAAGAGAGAAGCAGGCCAACCTGGACCGCAAGCTGGAGATCATAGAGGAACTCAAGAACCTGGTGGAGAACACCGAGGACCTGAACCGCTCCTATCCTGAGTTCCGCAACCTCCAGGCACGCTGGCGCGAGACCGGTCCGGTGCCTCAGGCGAGGGTCAAGGATATCTACGAGACCTACCAGCACTATGTGGAGAAATTCTACGACTATGTGAAGATCAACAACGAACTCCGCGACCTGGATTTCAAGAAGAATCTTGAGGCCAAGACGGCTCTCTGCGAGAGAGCGGAGGCTCTGGAAAAGAGTCCCAATGTGGTGGAGGCCTTCGCCCAGCTTCAGAAGCTGCATGAGGAGTGGAAGGAGTTCGGCCCCGTGGCCAAGGAGTTCCGCGAGGAGATATGGGACCGCTTCCGGGCCGCGACCTCCCGCATCAACAAGCTGCATCAGGCCTATTTCGAGAACCTGAAGGTACAGCAGAAGGAGAATCTGGCCGCCAAGACCGTCCTCTGTGAGAAGGCCGAGGCTCTGGCCGACAAGGACATCAAGGAGTCCAACGGCTGGAACGCAGTTACCAAGGAATTCGAGGATATCCAGAAGGAGTGGCGCAAGATAGGCTTCGCCTCCAAGAAGGACAATCAGAAGATATACGACCGTTTCCGCGCCGCCTGCGACAAGTTCTACAACCGCAAGCGGGAGTTCTACGCCGAGTTCAAGGAGCAGATGAACGGCAATATGGAGAAGAAGATCGCCCTCTGCGAGCAGGCCGAGGCCGTGATGGACAGCACCGACTGGAAGAAGACCACCGACTACCTGATTTCCCTCCAGAAGCAGTGGAAGGAGGTAGGGCCGGTATCCCGCAAGAAGTCCGACCAGATCTGGGCCCGTTTCCGCGCCGCCTGCGACCACTTCTTCGACAACAAGGAGAAGAACTTCGGCGGTATCGAGCCCCAGTATGTGGACAATCTCAAGGCCAAGCAGGCCGTCATCGACGAGATCAGCGCCTATACTCCCTCGGGTGACAGGCGCGAGGACGAGAAAGCCGCACGCGCGTTTGCTGACAGGTGGAATGCAATAGGCTTCGTGCCCTTCAAGGAGAAGGAGAAGATACAGGATGCCTACCGCGAGGCCATGTCGGAGAAGTTCCCCGACTTCCGTGTATCCGGAGGCGGCGGACGCGGCAGGGCGCCCCGCGGAGGACGCGGCCGTGTGGAGACATCGCCCGCCCGTCAGGAAAGGGACCGTCTCCTCCAGAAGTTCCGCAAGCTCGAGAGCGAGATAGCCACATACGAGAACAATATCGGTTTCTTCGCCAGCTCCAAGAAAGCTGATTCGCTCGTCAGGGAGTTCCAGAAGAAGATAGACGCCGCCAAGGAGGAGCTCGCCGCCCTCGAGGAGAAGATTCACCAACTCGACAGCCAGGAATAAAGCATGAACAAGAATACTATAATAGGTATAACGCTCATAGGACTCCTGTTGATAGGATTCAGCGTTTATAATTCCAGAATAGCAAGAGAGCAGCAGGAGATACAGAGGGTGAGGGATTCGGTGGCTGCGGCCAATGCCTTCGAGTATGCGGAACGGATGGCTCAGCAGATGGCCGCCGACAGTGCTTCGGCTGCGGCGGGACAGGGAACACAGGACGGGCAGCCTGTCTATGCCAGCACATACGCCAATCCCTTCCTCGAGCAGGCCTACAACGCCGGAGAGGACTTCCACTACCTGGAGAACAACAAGCTCAGGATAAAGTATTCGACCAAGGGAGGCCAGGCCGCCTCAGTCCTGATCAAGGACTACTACACCAGCGACAGTACCGACCTCTACCTGATGAAGGACGACTACAGTGACTTCGGCCTGCAGCTCTATACCGACCAGTACATCAACACCGGCGGTTTTACCTACGAGACAGTGGTGTCCAACGACTCCACCCTGGTGATGCGCCTGTATTTCTCGGACACCGCCTTCATCGAGCACCGCTATTTCCTGCCGGCTGACAGCTACATGGTGGACTTCGACGTGCACATGGTGAACATGGACCGTCATATCCCCCGCAACGCATCCCAGTTCGAGATAGCCTGGAACATGGACGTGCCCCGTCTGGAGCGCGGCTACAAGAACGAGCAGAACTATTCGACAGTCGATTTCAAATATCCCGGTCAGGTCAAGAAGATAGAGAACCTCGGCATCATGCGCGGCGGCGGACGCTCCGGCGGCAATCACCGTGAGGTGACCACCCGCATCGAATGGTTCGCTTTCCAGCAGCAGTACTTCTCCGCCATTCTCCGGGCAGAGGAGAATTTCGAGTCGGGCAACCTCTCGATGAAATTCTACCCCGAGACCGACGCCGAGCGCCGTCTGATGGCTTGCTCCGCCTCGACCCTCGTGCAGTACGAGCCCGGTGATGATGTGACCGTGCCCTTCGAGTTCTACTACGGCCCCAACCATTTCCGTACCCTCAAGAGCTATGACTGCGACTTCGAGAAGATCGTGCCTTTAGGAGGATGGCTGGTAAGATGGATCAACAGGGGTATCATCATCCCCGTCTTCGACCTCTTCGGCCGCTTCATCAGCAACTACGGCATCATCATTCTGCTGCTGACAGTTCTGATCAAGCTGGTCATATCGCCTCTGACCCTCAAGTCCTACATGTCCTCGGCCAAGATGAACGTTCTCAGGCCGGAGTTGGACAAGATCAACGCCAAGTATCCCCGCCAGGAAGATGCCCTGAAGAAGCAGCAGGAGACCATGGACCTGTACCGCAAGGCCGGCGTGAGCATGTTCGGAGGCTGTCTCCCCATGCTGCTCCAGTTCCCTGTGCTCTTCGCGATGTTCCGCTTCTTCCCGGCATCCTTCGAGCTCCGTCAGAAGGGCTTCCTGTGGGCGGACGACCTGAGTACCTACGACTCGATTCTCGATTTCGGATTCAACATACCGCTGTACGGTGACCACGTCAGCCTCTTCGCCATCCTCTGCGCCCTGAGTATGTACTTCTCGGCCAGGATGACCCAGGGCAGCAATGTGGACAACAACCCTCAGATGAAGAGCATGCGCAACATGACCCTCTACTTCATGCCCATCTTCATGCTGTTCATCTGCAACAACCTCTCCAGCGGTCTGACATACTACTACCTGCTCTCCAACCTCATCATGATGCTCCAGACCTGGATCATCCGCCGTTTCTTCGTGGACGAGGAGAAGATCATGGCCAAGGTGCGCGCCGCTTCCGTAAAGGGAGCCGCCAAGCCCAAGTCCAAGTTCCAGCAGCGTCTTGAGGCTATCCAGAAGGCACAGCAGGAGGCTATCCGCGAGCAGCAGAAGCAGCAGAGAAGACGTTAGTTAAAATATATCGCACTATGGGACACATTACTGAGAATATCCTGTCGCTGCGGCAGGAACTGCCCTCCGGGGTCGAGCTCGTGGCAGTGTCCAAATTCAAGTCGGGGGAGGAGATCCTCGAGGCCTACGAAGCGGGCCAGAGGGTCTTCGGCGAGAGCCGTCCCCAGGAACTCAAGGAAAAGGCCCTCTTCCTGCCCAAGGACATGGAGTGGCATTTCATCGGTCATCTGCAGAGCAACAAGATCAAGATGACTGTACCCTACGTCAGGCTGATCCATTCGGTGGACACCCCTAAGCTCTTCTTCGAGATAGAGCGCTGGTGCCGGCAGAACGGTTTCAGCATCGACGTGCTCCTCGAGATGCACATCGCCTCCGAGGAGAGCAAGCAGGGCTTCTCCGATGAGGAGGTCATGGACTTCCTTGCAGGGATAGAGAAGGCCCGTCAGTCCGGGGACAATGAGGGATATCCCACTCAGGTCCACATCCGCGGGGTCATGGGCATGGCCTCCCTCACGGAGGACGAGGCGCTCATCCGCAGGGAGTTCGCTCATCTGAATTCAGTGTTCGACCGCATCAAGGCTCTAGGATATCCTTTCCTAGGACAGTTCGGTCTGAAGTCGTTCGGGATGACTCATGACTATCATATCGCGGTTGAGATGGGCAGCAATATGGTCCGAGTAGGCACAAAAATCTTTGGCCCTCGAGGAGTCAGAATTTAGCCTGAAAGACCAGTTCCGTTGGACCGGTTAATTCGACGTTTGAGAATATTCCGCTCCGGCAGCTGAACGATACCTTGAAGGTGTCCGAAGTTGACCGGAGCGTGTATTTTCCGCTGTGGTCGCCGCGGAGCCATGCGGCGGCTGCGGCGGCGATGACGCCCGTGCCGCAGGAGAGGGTCTCGTACTCCACGCCCCGCTCGTAGGTGCGGACGCGCAGCGGCTCTCCCGGTCCGGAGGCCTGTACGAAATTGACATTAGTCCCCTTGGGGGCGAACTGCGGGGCGTATCTCCATCTGCGGCCCTCGCCGTAGACGTCAAGACCTTCGATATTGTCCTTGAAAATCACCAGATGGTCCGTGCCTGTGTTCATCTTCCATGCCACTGGCTCCTGACCTTCCTGCTGCGGGAGACGGATTTCTTCCACTGCGGTGATATCGTTCATTCCCAGGAGTATCCGGCTGTATTGTCCTTCAGAGGAGAGGACCTTGCCGCGGTGCACGCCGTCCGGGGCTTCGAAAATCCAGCTGCCGTCCTCCCCGGAGGCGGGGATGCCGGAGCGGCGGGCCAGGTCTACGATGCAGCGGCCGCCGTTGCCGCACATCATGCCGGAGGAGCCGTCGTTGTTGTAGAACCGCATGGTGAAGTCGTGGACAGGGCTGCTTTCGAGGATGATGAGGCCGTCTGCTCCGATGCCGTAGCGGCGGTCGCAGAGGCGGATGATCTCCTGCTCCGGAAGTTCCGCCCTGCGGTCGAGGGAGCGGAGGAGGATGAAGTCGTTGCCGGCTGCCTGGTATTTGAAAAATTCCATTGTACTCAGTTATTTTTCCTTGATGAGACGTTCAATGTCGGCAGCCGTGCGCCGGGCGGAGTCCTTCTCTCCGAGCATGGCCCTCATGTCGTCGTAGTCGGAGATCATCCGGCTGCGGTAGGCGGTGTCATCGGTCATGCGCAGCAGCTCACCTGCGATGTGTTCCGGAGTGCAGTCGCCCTGGAGCAGCTCGCGGAAGATGTGCCGGCCGAGAATCATGTTGGCTAAGGAGACGGTGTCGAGCCTGACGATCATGCGGGCTATGGCGTAGGTTATGGGGTTCATGCCGTAGCAGACTACCTGAGGGGTGCCGATGACCGCGGCCTCGAGGCTGGCTGTGCCTGAGGAGATGGCGGCTGCGGCGGAGTGGCTGAGGACTCCGTAGGTGTCGCCGTAGATGATGTCGATGTCAGGATTGCCGTGGAGATATCTGTCGTAGTAGGTGCGGTCGATGGAGGGGGCTGCGGCCAGCAGGAAGCGGAAACGGCTGCCGGTCCTCTCCTTCAGGATGGCGGCGGTCCTGACCAGGCGGGGCAGGAGGTAGTCCACCTCCATCTTGCGGCTGCCGGCGAGCAGGGCGATGAGCTCCCGGCCGTCGTCGGTCAGGGAGTGGGAGCGGAGGAATTCTTCCCGGGTTATATGGACGGAGGGGGTGGCGGCGATGTTGTCCACCAGCGGGTTGCCGTTGTAGACGGCGCTCACGCCCTTGGCTTCGAAGTACGGCACCTCGAAGGGGAAGATGATGAAGGTGCGGTCTACGTATTTCTTGAGAAGGCGGATGCGGCCCTCGCCCCGGGCCCAGACTTTCGGAGGGATGTAGTAGAATACCTTGAAACCGTGCTCATGGGCGAAACGGGCTATCTTTAGGTTGAATCCCGGGTAGTCGATCAGGATGACGGCGTCGGGCTTCCACCCGAGGATGTCCTTCTTGCAGAAGCGGAGGTTGCGGAGGATGCTGCCGAGGCGGCCGATGACCTCGACCAGGCCCATTACGGCATTGTCCCTGTAGTCGCGGACCATAGTGCCTCCTACGGCTGCCATTCTGTCCCCGCCCCAGAAGCGGATCTCGCAGGATGGGTCGTGGGCGAGCAGGCCGCGCATGAGGTTGGATCCGTGCAGGTCGCCCGAGGCTTCTCCGGCTATGATGTAGTATTTCATTGCTCCCAGACTTTGCGCATGCGCTCCATCTCCTGGTAGTCGGTGGTGTCGATGCGGTGGGGCACCACGGAGATATAGCCGTCCTTGACCTTCATGTGGTCGCCCAGGGAACTGTCCTTCTCGTGGTTCTCGAAGTGGCCGGCCATGAGGTAATAGGTGCTGCCGTCCTCGTCAGTGCAGGTGTCGAATTCCTTGACCCACATTCCCTTGCCCCGGCGGGCCATGCGGATGCCGCGGATCTCGGAGGCGGGGATGGGAGGGAAGTTGATGTTCAGGTAGATGCCTTTTTCGGGAGGGCAGGCGAGGAAGCGTTCCATGATCGTATCCGCGTATTCGGTTATCGGACTGAAGTCGGGATGCTCGGCGTGGGTGCATATAGAGAATCCTATGGAGGGGATGCCGTAGACCGTGCCCTCGATGCAGGCGCCCAGAGTGCCGGAGTAGAGGGAGGCCACGGAGCAGTTGGCGCCGTGGTTGATGCCGGAGACCACCAGGTCAGGCAGACGTCCCTCGGGCCAGCATTCGTTGATGCCTATCTTGATGCAGTCCACCGGGGTGCCGTTGAAGGTGTATTCCCTGTAGCCGGGCTCGTTCTTTATCTGCTTGAGGTAGAGTTTGGTGTCGAGGGAAAGAGCGGCGGACTTGCCGGACTGGGCGTGGAGGGGGGCGACGACAGTCACGTTGCCGTAGCGGCGCATGACGGAGGCCAGGACGTGGATACCGTCGGCTCCGATGCCGTCGTCGTTGGTTATGAGGATCTCTCTGGTGTCGGATGTCATATTTTAATGCAAATTTGTGCGCAAATATAGATTAATTCCATCAAAATTCGTATCTTTGCCGCCGACTTTAAAATCTTACAGCAATGACAAAAGTTAAAATTGGTATCAATGGATTCGGCCGTATCGGCCGCATGGTATTCCGCGCTGCAATCGACAAATTTTCTGATGACATCCAGGTAGTCGGCATCAACGACCTGCTCGACCCTGAGTATCTGGCTTACATGCTGAAATATGACTCCGTTCACGGCCACTTCGACCACGAGGTGTCCGTAGAGAACGGCAACCTTATAGTTAACGGTCAGAAGATCCGCCTGACCGCAGAGATGGATCCCGCCAACCTGAAGTGGAATGAGGTGGGCGCCGAGATCGTAGTAGAGTCCACCGGTCTCTTCCTGACCGACGAGAAGGCCCGCAAGCACATCGAGGCAGGTGCCAGGAAGGTGATCATGTCGGCTCCTTCGAAGGACGACACTCCCATGTTCGTTTACGGTGTCAACGAGAAGTCCTACAAGGGACAGGACATCATCTCCAACGCTTCCTGCACCACCAACTGTCTGGCTCCCATCTCCAAGGTTCTCCACGAGGCCTTCGGTATCAAGAGGGGTCTGATGACCACCGTTCACGCTGCCACAGCTACCCAGAAGACCGTTGACGGTCCTTCGAAGAAAGACTGGAGAGGCGGACGCGGTATCCTCGAGAACATCATTCCCTCTTCTACAGGCGCCGCAAAGGCTGTCGGCAAGGTGCTCCCTGAGCTCAACGGCAAGCTGACCGGTATGTCCATGAGGGTTCCCACCTCCGATGTTTCCGTAGTGGACCTGACAGTGGAGCTTGAGAAGGCCACCACATACGAGGAGATCTGCAAGGCCATGAAGGCTGCTTCCGAGGGTGAGCTCAAGGGTATTCTCGGATACACCGAGGACGCAGTGGTTTCCACCGACTTCCGCAATGACGCCCGCACCTCCATCTTCGATGCCAAGGCAGGTATCCAGCTCGATCCTACTTTCGTAAAGGTAGTTTCCTGGTATGACAACGAGTGGGGCTACTCTAACAAAGTGCTTGAGATGGCACGCTACATCGCCCGCAACTAACTCACACCTTACATAGAACTTTGACAAATTCCGGCTGCTCCATGAGGGTCAGCCGGAATTTTTTGCTATCTTTGTCCTGATATGCTTATGTGAAAAGACAATGCCTGTATTCAACAAGATAAAGTTAGGTGTACGGAGCAAGATATTCACCGCCTCGCTGGTCATCGCTCTGATGCTGCTGCTTTCAGGAGCGCTGGCTTTCTTCGAGCTGGGCCGCATGAGCCGGTATATCTCCGATTTCATCTCGAACAGTATTCTCAGCGTAGACCTCACACGCAACCTGCTCAACACCTCCGAGCGCTATCATTCCGACCTCTTCCGCCAGATAGGAGGGGACGGTCTGCTGGCCCAGCCGGAGACCATCCCGGCCGAGGAGTTCGAGGCGGGTATGGAGCGGCTTTATAAAGTGCTGGCCTCGGACAGCGAGAGGCAGATGGCCGACTCTGTCCGCTATGCCTACTCGGCCTACATGCAGGTGGCCCGGGAGATTGAGTCGGTCTGGCTCAGGCCGCAGGAGGAACGCACCGACTGGTACTTCAACCGCCTCCAGACAGTCTACACCAAGCTGCGCGGCTACCTCCAGCGTCTGTCCGATACCTCGCAGAGTGCGATTACTGACAGTTACAACAGTCTGCAGGACAGTTATTACCGCTCCATCATGCCGGGCGTCATAGCCAGTGCCGCCAGTATCGTGCTGATTATACTCTTCGTCTACTTTCTCAATCATTACGTAGTCCATCCCATGCTCCGCATGTCGCGGGGACTGAGCGATTACCGCCGCACAGGCAAGACCTACAGCGTCACCTTTGACTACGGCGGCGACCAGATTCAGGCCATGAACGAGGACATCAAGGAGATTATCGACGAGAACAAATCCTTCAAGAAGCGGGGAGTATGAACATCAAGCTGATAGCACGGTATATCGGTATAGCGTTGCTCTTCAACGCGCTGTTCATGTTCATCTCCCTGGGCGTGTCGGCACTCAACGGTTTCGACTCTTCCTTCTCACCCCTGCTGCTGAGCGCCCTGATTACTGCTATGGTGGGCTGCTTCCCCCTTATCTTCGTAAGAGGTCAGGATGACGTAAATCTCCGCGAGGGATTTGCGATTACCATCTTCTCATGGATTCTCAGCTGTATCTTCGGAATGCTGCCCTACGTTATGTGGGGCGGAGAGTTCACCCTGCCCAACGCCTGGTATGAGTCCGTGTCGGGCTATACCACCACCGGAGGAACTATCCTTAGAGACGTCGAGGCCCTGCCCAAAGGCCTGCTTTTCTGGCGCTCCTCCACTCATTTCATCGGCGGTATGGGAGTGATGGTCTTCATGCTCTTAGTGCTGCCCTCCATGAGTACCTTCCGCATGAGGATATCGAAGATAGAGATTTCCTCCATCTCGAAGGACAACTACCGCTACCGCTCGAAGGAGACCGTCCGGGTCATAGCCTCGACCTACGTCGGCATCACGGTGGCGGGCACCATAGCCCTGATGGTGGCCGGAATGTCCTTCTTCGACGCCGTCAATCACGCCATGAGCATAGTCTCCACCGGCGGTTTCAGCACCCGCAACGTGTCGATATTATACTATGACTCCCTGCCGATAGAGATAGTCTGCATAGTCCTGATGTACGTCTCGACCCTGCATTTCGGCATGGTCTATGCCTTGATAGTGAAGCGCTCGACGGCGCTGCTCAAGTCGCCTGTCTTCAGGTATTTCATGGGCTTCTGCATAGTGATGTCCCTGCTGATAGGACTGGACCTGAAGGCCAGCGGCCAGATCGCCACTTACGGTGAGGCCATGCGCCAGTCGTTCTTCCAGTATGCCTCTATCGTCAGTTCCACCGGTTTCGCTACGGCCGACACCTCCGTATGGCCCCTCTTCTCGATATTCCTGCTGCTCTTCGCCATGTTCCACGGTGGATGCAGCGGCTCGACCTGCGGCGGAGTGAAGGCGGACCGTATGTGGATATTCTACAAGGTGCTCAAGAACAATATCTTCAAGCAGCTTCATCCCAACGCCGTTATCCCGGTCAAGGTGGGAGACCATACTATCGACCCCTCGGTCATCCGCTCCGCGATACTGTATATCGTGGCATTTACCCTGATATTCATCGTAGGAGTGCTGCTTATATCCTTGACCGGCCCTGATTTCGAGGAGTCCTTCGCTGCTTCCCTGACATCGATGGGCAACGTCGGTCCCGGCTTGGGAGCCAGCGGCTCGATGGGCAATTTCTCGCATTTTACTCCATTCGCCAAAGTGGTGATGACCATAGAGATGCTTCTCGGCCGTCTGGAGATCTACTCCCTGCTGATGCTGTTCTTCATCTTCAAGAAAGTCTAAGCGATGGCAGTCAGAGAATTTCTGGAGCAGAAGATACGGGAGGCCTTCCCGTATGATCCTACGCCCTGCCAGGACGAACTTTTCTCGCGGTTGCCGGCCTTTCTGACCGGGGAGGGCGAGATTATGATAGTCAACGGTTATGCCGGTACCGGTAAGACTGAGGCGATGGGCGCGGCCGTACGGGCGATGAAGGCTCTGAACCTGCGGTTCCGCCTGATGGCTCCGACTGGCCGTGCTGCAAAGGTGCTGGCGGGCTATACCGGCGAGAAGGCCACTACGATTCACAAGCAGATCTACCGGCAGAAATCGATGGACGCCGGCGGAGGAAAATTTGTCCTGGACCTGAACAAGGACCGCCGGACCTGCTACATCGTGGACGAGGCCTCTCTGATTACCATAGATTCGGCCGGCTCGCTCTTCGGCAGCGGCAATCTCCTCGAGGACCTGCTGGACTACATCCGGCAGGGGGAGGGCAATACCCTGATCCTGGTAGGGGACAATGCCCAGCTCCCGCCCATCGGCCTCGACCGCAGTCCCGCCCTCGACCCCTCGTACGTGGGGATGTACGGCCATGTGGACTATGTCCTGCTGGACAAGGTCGTGCGTCAGGCCGACACTTCCGGAATCCTGTTCAATGCCACGGTGGTGCGGCATGCGGTAGTGACCGGAGCCTGTGAGGAGTATCCCCGGCTGGAAACCCGCGGTTTTGCGGACGTGGAGCGTATCGGCGGCGGTGAGCTTATCGAGGCACTGGACGATGCGATAGGCCGATACGGGATAGACGAGACGGTGGTGCTCTGCCGTTCCAACAAGCGGGCCAACCGCTACAACCAGGGCATCCGGGGCACCGTCCTCTTCCGGGAGGAGGCCCTTTCCCGGGGGGACCGGCTGATGGTGGTGAAGAACTGCTATCAGTTTCTGGAGAAGATCGAGGAGCTGGACTTCATAGCCAACGGGGATATCGCGGAGCTGATCCGGATTTCGAATTACGAGGAACGCTACGGCCTGCATTTCGCCGAGGCTGTCCTGGCCTTTCCTGACTACGGCGACGTGGAGATTACGGCCAAGGTGATTCTCGACACCCTCACGTCCGAGTCCGCATCCCTGCCCGCGGAGCAGCAGAGTGCCCTGTACGAAGGCGTCTTCACCGACTACAGCGACATCTCCACCAAGCGCAAGCGCAACGCCGCCGTCCGGGAGGATCCGTACTACAACGCCCTGCAGATCAAGTACTCCACTGCCATCACCTGCCACAAGTCCCAGGGCGGCCAGTGGAAGTGCGTCTTCATCGACAACGCCTTTTGGCAGGACACCCTCACCGTCGAGGACCTCAAGTGGCTCTACACCGCCCTCACCCGCGCCACCAAAAAACTCTACTTAGTCAACTTCAACAAGAAATTTTTCGATTGACGGCATCAGTTTTCAGGTAAGTACGGATACTCTGAAAAGCATGCCACCCTCGGCCTGTTAGAGGGAGGGGCCCGCCGCGAAGCGGTGGGAGGGAAAAGCGCCGTAGGCGCGTCCTTTTCAGAGTATCCGTACTTACCTGAAAGCCGTTTAAATAGAAGGTGTTGAGACGATGAGGAGCCGGGAGCCGTCGGAGGCGGTGGTGGCCAGAACGCGGAGGGTGTCGCTCTCGGAGGTGCCGAGGCGGCGGCGGAGCTCCTCGGAGGTGATCGGGAAATTGCGGGCGGTGACGGAGCAGGCGGGGTATTTCTTCCGGAAATCGCGGATGGTGGCCTTGTGGAAGGGCAGGACCTCGATGATGCGGCGGATCTTCCCGGGAAAATGCCCGACAGGCACCGGGGCTGTGTAGAAATGGGTGGAGGCGGAGATCTTCCGGAGGCCGAATCGGACGGCCGGGAGCTTGAAGGCTCCGCTTTTCAGGATGGCGGGGGAGGGCTCCAGGAGGTAGCCGGTGATTTCCGAAGGAGCGGCCAGGTCTGCGGCGGCCTCATTTTCCTCGCGGAGGGTAAAATGGAATTCGGCCACATCTTCCCCGGAGGAGAGCTCTACCGCTGTTATGGGGATGTTCCCGGCCGATATGGCATTGCCCCTGAGCATCAGGACCAGGACCTCCTTGCACTCATTCTCCGAAGAGAGGATATGGATTTCGGCGGTTTCCGGCAGCTCCGAGAGCAGGACGCGGATGTCGGCCATGGGGGAGGCCTTCAGCAGGATGCGGGGGGCGATGCGCAGCAGCTCGGGGCGGAGGGCGGTGATGTCCGGCTCGCAGTCCCTGAGGGAGTAGACCCTGCCGCCGTCCCTGCCCCTGCGGGCCGGGTCGAGGTAGATGAGGCTGTAGGTGTCGGAGGGGATGCGGCTGAGCATTTCTGGCGTCGTCTCTGCACAGTGTACAGTGATATTGTCCCTGCCGAGAGCAACGAAATTGTGCCGGGCGCAGGCGCAGAGTTCTTCCGAACGTTCGAAATAGTCCACTGAGGCGGCCGGTTGGGATAGACTCCAGGAATCAACGCCGAGACCTCCGGTGAGGTCGGCTACCCTGTCCACGCTGAGGACGAAGCGCTGCTTGTAGAGGGCGGTGGCCTGTGAGCTGCATTGCTCCAGGGAAAGGGACTGCGGGTAGAGCAACCCGGGCTCGGCGTACCACACCGGCAGCTTGTTTCTGGCCTTCGCACGTCCCTGGATACATCTGACGGCTACCTGCATGTCTATGGAAGGCCAGCGCTCGCGGTGCAGCATCAGCTCTGCCGTACTGTCCGTCTCGTGTCTGAGGATAAACTCTTTCAGTTCCTGATCTGTCATGCCGCAAAATTAATCCCAAACCCGGAATTATTTATGGCATTCTGCTCAAATTTTCGTAAATTGCACCGATAAACTGGATTCAATACAACTAAATCTATAGAAAAATGAATTACAGAGAAGTCGCAATGCAATGGACCGGTCCTGAGTACGATGTGGAGACCAGGATGAAGGTCAATGCTCTCCTTCATGGAGATGAGAAAGAACTCGAGGATGCGTTTTACCGTACACTGGAGTTCGGTACCGGCGGACTCCGCGGTATCATGGGTGTGGGAACGAACCGGATGAACAAGTACACGGTGGGTATGGCTACCCAGGGATTTGCCAACTATATCGCAAAGGCTTTCCCCGGTGAGGAAATCCGCGTGGCTGTCTCTTTCGACTCGAGGAACAACAGCAGGGATTTTGCCAAGATTACGGCGGAAGTATTCGCTAACAATGGATTCGAGGTATACCTCTTCGACAATATCAGGCCTACCCCCGAGCTGAGTTTTGCCATCCGTCACTATCATTGCCATGCCGGCGTCATGGTAACTGCTTCTCATAACCCCAAGGAATACAACGGCTACAAAGCCTACTGGCAGGACGGCGCCCAGCTTACCGCCCCTCACGATACTGCAGTCATCGCCGAGGTAAACAAGATAGAGAATCCCTCCATGGTCAAGTTCGGAGAGGATAACCTCTCAGGGATAAAGATGATGGGTGAGGAGACAGACAAGATTTATCTCGACTCCATCCTGTCGCTGATGCTTTCACCCGAGTCTATAGCCCGTCACAAGGATATAAAGTTCGTGTATACCCCTCTGCACGGGACAGGCGTACGTCTGGTACCGAGGGCCCTGAAGCAGATCGGCTTTACTGAGGTATATCCTGTGAACGAGCAGATGATAAGCGACGGTAATTTCCCGACAGTCGTATCTCCCAACCCTGAGGAGCCTTCCGCATTGAAGATGGCTGTGGAACTGGCCGAGGCCAAGGAAGCTGACATCGTGCTGGCTACCGACCCTGACGCCGACCGCGTGGGCGTGGCCGTCCGCGACGACAAGGGCCAGATGCTCCTGCTGACCGGCAACCAGACCGCCTCCCTGCTGACCTATTACATCCTGACCCGCTGGCACGAGCTCGGTAAACTCAATAAGGATACATACTGCGTAAAGACCATCGTGACCACCGAGCTGCTGACAGCCATCGCAGACAAGTTCGGAGTCCAGATGTACGACGTGCTCACCGGCTTCAAGTACATCGCCCAGATCGTCCGTGAGAACGAGGGCCGCAGGACCTTCATCTGCGGAGGCGAGGAGAGCTACGGCTTCAACGTAGGCGAGTTCGTCCGTGACAAGGATGCCGTGATCACCTGCTCTTTCGTGGCTGAGTGCGCTGCCTGGGCCGCTGACCAGGGTCTGACCCTGTACGGCCTGCTGCAGAAGATATACGCCGAGTTCGGCACCTACCGCGAGAAGCTCGTCTCCCTGACCAAGAAGGGCATCGACGGCAACCAGCAGATAGCCGCCATGATGAAGAACTACCGAGAGAATCCTCCCGCCAGGCTGGGTGACTCACCAGTAGTGAAGGTAATCGACTACACCGAGCCCGAGAAGACAGGTCTGCCCAAATCCAACGTACTCAGGTTCTTCTCCGAGGACGGCTCTGTAGTTACAGTGCGTCCCTCGGGTACGGAGCCCAAGATCAAATTCTATTTCGGAGCCAAGGGAGAGAAGGCTGCCGCGACGGTAGACTCACTTGTGAAGCAGTTTTCGGAGTAGTGCCGCGGCTGCGTTCCATACGATGTAGAACGCAAAGACAGTGAATACGATACCCGTCCAGTGTATCTTCAGGATAAGGAGAATGACTGCGGCGGGTATTATTATGCACAGAAACGTAAAGCGCTGTGCGTTGTCCTTCCATTTGAGGGTCTTGAGCTTCATGGAGAACATCGGAAGCTCGCTCACCAGCAGGGCGCAGAGGATGAGGGTCACTGCCGGGATTGCCCAGTTGTTGGCCAGGAAGGTGTTGGCGATGTGCTCGTAGTGGCCGGCGAAGGCGGCCAGGGAGGCGGCGAAGAGGGCCGAGGCCGGTACGGGCAGGCCCAGGAAACTCTCGCTCTGACGGGTGTCCAGGTTGAACTTGGCGAGCCGCAGGGCGGAGAATGCCGCTATGAGCAGGGGAACATAGCAGATGTAGGAATGGATGCCGGAGGTGAATCCGGCGAGGTAATTGTATAAAATAAGGGAGGGAGCCAGCCCGAAGCTCACTGTATCGGCGAGCGAGTCCAGCTCCTTCCCTATGTCGGAGTATGCATGAAACACTCTGGCGGCAAGGCCGTCCAGGAAATCAAATACCGCTGCCAGCACTATCATCGCCAGCGCCATGTCGAAGTCATCCTGGAATGCAAGGATGACGGCCGCACTGCCCGAAAGCAGGTTGAGGCAGGTGATGGCATCCGGCAGGTATTTGGTCAGTTTCATGCTTCAGAAAGTATTACAGTCCCAGTTTGGCCTTGATGTCGGCGGGTATGGCGTCCTTGTGGACGATGATGCTGATAGTCTTGGCCCTTACATATTTCTCGGACATGTAGTGGTATCCCTCGTAGGGTCCTTCGGCACCCCAGGAGTTCTTGGTGATGTAGTACTTGGTGCCTGCGGGATCATTGGCGATACCGATCAGGTGCTCCAGGTGGTCGTCAGTGGTGGTGAAGGACTCGTAGCCCTGCTGGCGCAGTTCCTGGTCCACTTCCTCTACCTCGGCGATGAGGGTGTCGGTGGCGCCGATAGCTTTGCGGTCGAGGGAAGCGTCAGCGGGAAGGATGGCGATTCCGAGGGGGCTGTACACGTAGCCTTTCTCGCTCACGTCGCCGTCCCAGCTTACTGTGTAGCCGGTGTTGAGGGCGTTGTCAATGACTGCCATCATCTCGTCCAGAGGCAGGTTGTAGAGCAGCGCGTGGTCCCAGTTGTCGGGCACCTCGAGGGGCACCTGCTGGTAGAAGGGATGGTGGGAGAAGGATGTAATCTCGATGTAGTCGTCTGTGTTGAGGCCGAGCATGTCCCTGAAGGACTCGGGTGTATACTCCTTGCCCTCATATACGAATGTCTCGGGAACCTCGCCCATGTAGATGTCGAAGAGTGCGTCCTGCAGCTCCCAGTACTCGTCGGAGCGGGCCTTGAGGCTTACTGAGGCGTCGGCTATGGCTTTGAGGTAGGTCCTCAGCTCCCTGTGGTTGGGCAGGGGAGAGTCGTAGTTGATGCCTGAGTATGCGGACTGGGGCACGATGCCGTACTTGTCGATGATGTTGAAGGTCATGTGACCGATGCTGCCCTCGCTGATATTGCCTTTACCGCGGCGGAGGTAGTTGTCGTTCATCCTCTCATAGTAGTTCTGACGTACTGTGTAGAGCTCGGAGAGGTCATATTCGCCCTTGCCCATGCGGAGCAGCTCGGCCTCGATGAACGAGGTGGTGGCGAAGCACCAGCATGTGCCGGTGGCGTTCTGGTCCTTTACAGAAGTTACCGGAATCCTGAACTGCTCAGTGATCTGATAGGGATTCACTTTCTCAGGCTCCTGCTGTTTCTTCTTGGGAGCGGCGGATGAGGGAAGGGCCATGGTGATGGCGAGGGCTCCCGCGATGATGTAGTGCAATTTCATAAGCTGTGATGTTTTAATTAAGGATTAAAGACCCATCTTTGCCCTGATGTCGGCGGGGATGGCGTTCTTGTTGACCATGATGTCCATGGTCTTGTATCTTACGTAAGCCTCGGATACATACCATATTCCATGGTACTTGCCGGCATCGCCCCATGAGTTCTTCACCATGTAGTATTTCTTGCCGTTCTGGTCCTTGGCGATACCGAAGATCTGCATGCCGTGGTCATCGGTGGTCTGGTATGTGTCATAGCCGATCTGGCGCATTTCCTGAGTTATCTCGAGTTCGGGGCAGGGCTCCAGGAAGGCGATGGCCTGAGGGTTGGAGTTGTCTGCACCGATCCAGTGAGCCTGGTCGGAACCCACTTCCTTGATCTCAGCCTCGAGGGCCTCATAGTCGGGAACGATTCCGAGACCGTCGCGGTTGAAGCCTCTTTCGCTCACGTCAGCGGCCCATGCTACGGTATAGCCGTTGTTGACGGCGTTGTCGATGATGGCCACGAGGTCATCGATGGGCACGTTCATGGAGGACTCCCAGAGCCAGTTGTCGGGCACCTCGATGATCATCTTCTGATAGAAGGGCCTGTGTGTCCATGAGGTTACGTCGATATAGTCGTCCAGGTTGATGCCGAGGGACTCCACGTATGTGTGGGGATTGTACTCCTTTCCGTCCACTGTGAAGGTCTCGGGGCACTCGCCGAGGTATGCGTCGAGTATGCCTCTCAGACCGGCCTGCCATGCTGTTGAGAGCTGACGGTTGGGGTTCTTGATGATTACGTCCACGTATGCCCTGAGCAGACGGTCAAGCTCACCGTGGCGGTGGGTCTCGGTGCCGTAGTTCAGACCGGGCATTTCTGACTCGGGTACCGCTCCGTAGTTCTTAAGACCGTAGAGCACATTGCCGAACGAGCTGCCGGGAGCGAAGTTGAGGGCTCCGTGGAGTCTGACGAATTTCTCGGCTTTCTCCTGATAGGACTTGTGTACGATGTACATCTCGGAGAGGTCGAGAGGCAGGGTGTATCCGTTGCGGAGAATCTCGGACTCGAAGAACGAGATGGCTGAGAAGCACCAGCATGTGCTGGAACTGCTCTGGTTCTTTACGGAGGTTATGGGATTCTCTTTCACTGTCTCGAAGATATAGCCTTCGGGTTCAGCGGCTCCCTTTTTGGATTTCTTCTGTGCCGAAAGCACTGGAGAAACCATGCAGCAGATGCATAATGCGGTGATGATGTGTTTGATAGACATGGTATTAAAGATTAGATTAGTTGTTGGTTTGATAGTAATTTGATAGTATTGTGTTGAGTTTTAAGGTATGCCGAGGTATTTGTGTGTCTGAAGCGATATTCTCCATTCCGGATGCTCCTTCACGTATTCTATTATAATAGGAGTGGCGCTCTGTCTCTGTCCCCACTCGGGCTGCAGCAGCAGGACGCATTGTCTCCTTACATGTTTTCTGATGTCCTCTGCCCATGCGATATCCCCCGGACAGCCTGCCACGGCCTTGAGCTCGTCGGCCTTCTCCAGAACCTCCTGCAGGGGAGGGCGGTGTTTTTTTGGGGAGACGCATATCCAGTCGAAGACACCGCTCAGGGGATGGGTGCCGGAGGTCTCCAGAAAGATGTTGTACCCTTTCTCTTTAAGTCTTCCGCAGAGGGGACCGAGGTCGTGCATCAGCGGTTCACCACCGGTAATCACGACATTGACCGCCGGGCTTCCGGTGATGGGCCTTACAATATCCTCTATGCCGGTGAGAGGGAGGGCGTCCGTATTCCAGGAATTTTTCGAGTCGCACCACGCGCAGCGCACGTCACAGCCTCCCAGCCGTATGAACCAAGCCGCCTTCCCGGTGTTTACTCCCTCTCCCTGAACGGTGTAGAAGGATTCGACTACCGGAAGCGCTGTCCCTGTCCCCAGGGGGTCGTGTGTGTGTGCGTCTGTCATTCCTTGCAGGTGGATTTTATCCGGAACAAATGTAATAAAAATGTATGAAAATATGCCACTATGGCAGAAAAAATCTTACGGCAGATTTTTTGCGTATCCCAGTGCTGAAAAGGAGAAAAGTTATGAATAATATGAATTACAAAGAGAACAATAACAACAAGGAGTTCCTCGAGCGGTACGCGGTCAATCTGAACCAGCGGGCCCGCGAGGGGAAGCTCGACCCCGTAATCGGCAGGGACGAGGAGATCCGCAGGGTGCTCCAGATTCTGAGCCGTAGGACGAAGAACAACCCTATTCTGGTCGGAGAGCCCGGTGTCGGCAAGACGGCTATCTCGGAAGGCATAGCCGAGAGGATAGTCAGTCAGGACGTGCCGGAGAACTTGAAGACCAAGGAAATCTATTCACTGGACATGGGCGCCCTCGTGGCCGGTGCAAAGTATCAGGGCGAGTTTGAGGAGAGGCTGAAGGGAGTGGTCAACGCCGTGATAGAGAGTCAGGGAGAGATCATCCTGTTCATCGATGAGATACACACTCTGGTAGGTGCCGGACGTTCGTCAGGCGCGATGGATGCGGCCAATATCCTGAAGCCGGCCCTGGCCCGCGGTGAACTCAGGGCCATCGGCTCCACCACCATCGAGGAGTACCGCAAGTACTTCGAGGAGGACAAGGCCCTGGAGCGCCGTTTCCAGATGGTCATGGTGGACGAGCCTACCCCGGCAGAGTCCATCTCGATTCTCAGGGGACTGAAGGAGAAGTACGAGAACCACCACAAGGTGCATATCGACGATGACGCCATCATCGCCGCCGTAGAGCTCTCGCACAGGTATATCACCAACCGTTTCCTCCCGGACAAGGCCATCGACCTCATAGACGAGGCCGCTTCGAAGCTGCGTCTGGAGATGAACTCGGTGCCTGACCCCATCGACGAGCTGAACCGTAAGATACGGCAGCTGGAGATAGAGCGGGAGGCCATCAAGCGCGAGGGACATTCGCCCAAACTGGACGAGATACAGGCGTCCATCAAGGAGGCTAAGGAGCAGCTCGACGAGCTCAACCGCAGGTGGAAGGTGGAGAAGGACCTGCTGGCCCGCATCTCCCAGAAGCGTGCGGACATAGAGCAGTACAGGTTCCAGGCTGACGAGGCCGAGCGCAGCGGTGATTACGGCCGTGTGGCCGAGCTGCGATACGGCAAGATAGCATCGGCCCAGAAGGAGATAGACGAGCTGACGGCACAGAAGGCCGCCAATCCGGACCCGCTGATCAACGAGTCCGTGGAGCCGGAGGACATAGCCGAGATAGTATCCAAATGGACCGGCATACCGGTGACCCGTATGCTCGAGAGCGAGAAGGTCAAGCTCCTGCACATGGAGGACATGCTGCACAAGAGGGTAGTGGGTCAGGACGAGGCCGTGCGTGCCGTGGCCGACGCAGTGCGCCGCAGCCGTGCCGGACTGCAGAACGAGAAGAGGCCCATCGGCTCGTTCATGTTCCTCGGTACCACAGGTGTCGGTAAGACCGAGCTGGCCAAGGCCCTGGCCGAGGCCCTGTTCAACGACGAGAACATGATGACCCGTATCGATATGAGCGAGTACCAGGAGAGGCACAGTGTCTCCCGTCTGGTCGGAGCGCCTCCGGGATACGTCGGATACGACGAGGGCGGTCAGCTCACCGAGGCGGTAAGGCGCAAGCCCTACTCGGTCATCCTGCTGGACGAGATAGAAAAGGCCCATCCGGATGTGTTCAACATCCTGCTGCAGGTGCTGGACGACGGCCGTCTGACCGACAACAAGGGCCGGACGGTGGACTTCAAGAACACCATCCTGATCATGACCTCCAACGTCGGAGCCGAGGTGATACAGGAGTACATGCAGCGCATCGAGCACATCGATGACAAGGCTTCCAGGTCAGATGTTCTGGAGGAGTGCCGCAGGGCCGTCATCGACATCCTCAAGAAGAGCATGCGTCCGGAGTTCATCAACCGTATCGACGAGATCATCATGTTCGAGCCTCTGACCCGCAAGGACATACTCGGCATCCTTAACCTCCAGCTGAGTGCCCTGAAGAAGAAGATGGAGGAGCACGGCATCTCGATAGACTTCAGTCAGAAGTTCATCGACTACATGTCCGAGAAGGGCTACGACCCCGCTTACGGAGCCCGTCCCATCAAGCGTATCCTTCAGAGGGAGCTGGTCAATATGCTGGCCAAGGCCCTCATCGAAGGCTCGATTTCGAAGGAGAGGCCGGTGCTGGTCGATGTCTCCGGCGATCAGATAGTCATCACTTCGAAGTAGTCCGTTCCTAAAATGTTTGAATCCCGCGGTACCCGTCTAGTCAGGCGCTGCGGGATTATTCATTTTCCTGATTATATTTGCAGCCGTTTATAAACGATGTTAAAAAGATGCTGATATTATTCGGATTCCTCTTCGGCGGTGTTATTGTCGGTTATCTCCTGCGCCGCTGGCGGGTGACCTGGATAGGAAAGGTCACCATGGCGCTTATCTGGCTGCTGCTCTTCCTCCTGGGTGTGGAGGTGGGCTGTAACCGGGAACTGATCCGGAGTCTGCCGACCCTGGGTATGGAGGCGGCCCTGGTCGCCGTGGTCTGCGCCCTGGGCAGCTGTCTGGCGGCTATGCTGCTGTGGCGCTGGGCACGCAGGAGTGAGAGGAGACGGGAGGCTGACGCTCAGGCAGAAACCGGCGGGCAGGAGGCAGTGAACGGACCGTCGGCAGTTTCGGAGGAAGACGGAGCGAAAGCCCGGAAGGGTGCCTTGAAGGACAGCCTGATCATCATCGCTTTCTTCGTGGCGGGCATACTGCTGGGTGTCTCGGGCATCCTGCCTGTGGACCTGTCTCAGACAGGCGTAGCCATGTACGCTCTCTACGCCCTGATACTCAGCGTGGGCTTCAGCGTGGGAAACAATCCGGACATCATCGGAGGCTTCAAGCGCCTCAATCCACGCCTGGCCCTGCTGCCCCTGATGACCATCCTGGGAACGCTGGCCGCATCGGCCCTGCTCGGACTGCTCCTTCCGCACCGGACAGTGCCTGAGACGATGGCCGTGGGCTCCGGATTTGCCTATTATTCCCTCTCGAGCGTGCTGATAACGGAATATATCGGTGCAGGACTGGGAACGGTGGCGCTCATATCCAACATCTGCCGTGAGTTCCTGACTCTCGTCCTCGCTCCTCTGCTGGTGCGCTGGTTCGGCCCCCTGGCTCCCATCTCCTGCGGCGGCGCCACCACCATGGACGTGACCCTGCCCACCATCATCCAGGCCAGCGGGGAGAAGTACACTGTGCTGTCGATGTTCCACGGCTTCGTGGTGGATTTCAGCGTGCCGTTTCTTGTAACATTCTTTTGCTCCCTGTAGCGGGAATAACCGAATTTTTTACTAACTTTGAGCGTTTTTTTAGAAAAGTACGATATGGAAAATACAGAATATAAGATTGCAAAGGGACTGCTCGAAATAGAGGCAGTCAGACTCAGCCCCGAGAAGCCCTTCCTCTGGGCGTCGGGACTTCACTCACCCATCTACTGTGACAACCGCAAGGCCCTGTCTTATCCGGCCTTCCGCAGGACCATCTGCGAGGCCATGATAGACGTGATCAACGCCACATTCAAGGACGTGGACGTGATAGCCGGCGTAGCCACCGGAGCCATCGCCTACGGTGCCATAGTCGCGGAGATGATGGGCAAGCCCTTCGTCTACATCCGCTCCAAGGCCAAGGACCACGGCATGGGCAACCAGGTCGAGGGAGTGCTCCGCGGAGGCGAGAGGGTAGTGGTCATAGAGGACCTCATCTCCACCGGTCAAAGCAGTCTGGCCGCTGTGGACGCCCTGCTCAAGTGCGGAGTGCACATCGCCGGCATGGTGGCCATCTTCTCCTACAACTTCGACCGTTCCCGCCGCGCCTTCGAGAACGCCGACGTGGAGCTGCACACCCTGTCGAACTACGACACTCTCGTAGACGTGGCCCTCGATACGGGCTACATCAGGGAAGGTGACGTGAAGATGCTGAAGGAGTGGAGGTACGACCCCGATAAGTGGAGCAAGGACCATGAGTGATGTGACTAAGGTAACCGGCCGTGAGGTCCTGCTGAAGCGGCCTCCCATGGTGCTCTTCGGCCTGTTCGGGGACCTGAGCCTGCTGGTGCAGAACGTTCCCGAGGAATACGGCGGCAAGATTACGGCCGACCGCGACAGCGTCCGCATAGAGTACAAGGGCATCAGCCTCGGCTTCGTCGTAGCCCGCCGCGAGCCCTTCTCCCTGGTGGAACTCAAGGACGACGGCAAGTCTTTCCTGAATTTCTCGGTGACCTTCCACATGGACCCGGTGGGCCTGGATTCGACCCTTTTTCACATCGAACTGGCAGCTGAGCTCAACTTCATGATGAAGATGATGCTCGGAAACAAGCTCCAGGAGATGGTGGACAGCATTACGGACCAGATAGAGAAGGCCGTCAACAGCTATGCGGAGGGCAATCCGGTGGATTTCTCCAATATCAAGCCCCCTGTCAGCTTCAGCTGATCCCGTCCGCAATGCAGACCCTGCCTGAGGCATTTGTCAGACAACTTACCATCTCCCTCGGCCCGGAAAGGGCGGGGGAGGTGGTTTCTTTTATCACGGGCTCGCCGGCATCCACGGCAGTCCGGATCAATCCTTTCAAGGTCAATGCTTTCCCCGCGCAGTTCGCCTCCGGAAGGGAGACATTCTCCCGCTGGGGGAGGCTGCTGGACGGGCGGCCTGAATTTGCCCTGGACCCTCTCTTCCACGCCGGGGCCTACTACGTTCAGGAGGCCTCGTCCATGTACCTGGAGAGTATTCTGCCGCTGATGCTCCGGATGCGGGAGGAACGTCCGGAGGGACCTTTCGCGGTGCTGGACCTGTGTGCGGCTCCCGGGGGCAAGAGCACCCATCTGCTGTCGATGCTCCGGGAGATTCCCGGCTCGTTTCTGGTGAGCAACGAGGTTATACGCTCCAGGGCCTCGGTGCTCTGCGAGAATATCGCCAAATGGGGTGCGGCCAATGTCGTGGTGACTAATGACGACCCGGCGGATTTCTCCCCCCTGGGAGAATATTTCGATGTCATCGTGGTGGATGCCCCGTGCTCGGGGGAAGGGATGTTCCGTAAGGATCCGGAGGCTGTGGCCCAGTGGTCCGAGGACAATGTCCGCCTCTGCGCCGCCCGCCAGCGGAGAATCCTCACCGACATCCTGCCCTGCCTGCGTCCCGGCGGCCTCCTGGTGTATTCGACCTGCACCTTCAATCCTGCGGAGGATGAGGACAATGTAGCGTGGCTGGCCTCGCAGTACGGGATGGAGGTCCTCGAGCAGAGGCATTTCTATCCCGGAGATCCGGGAGCGGGAGAAGGCTTCTTCCTCTCGTCCCTGCGCAAGGGCGGGGCATACGGAGCCTCCGGCCGCAGTTCCGCAAACAGCCGCGGACGGGGCAGCGGAGCCCCTTCCCGTTTCAAGGAGGATATCCCCTGGATCAATGACGGCTTCCCCCTTTTCCGCTTCGGCAGCCTGCTCAAGGCCTTCCCGGCCGCATCCGCAGCCCGGATGCTCGAACTGACGGAAGGCGGGGCCGGGGCAAGGCTGAGGGTGCTGGCCTCCGGAACGGCCGTCGCGGAGGTCAAGGACGGCAGAGGAGGCGGAAAGCCGGTGGTGATTCCCCAGTTCTCACTGATCCAGAGCGAGGTCTACCGCCGCGGCAGCCTGCCGGAGGTGGAGGTGCCTCTGGAGACGGCCCTGGAGTATCTGCGCCGCGGACTTCCGGCCCTTCCGGGCGCCCCTGCGGGATATGTCGTACTGACCTATGAGGGAGTCCCTTCCGGCCTGCTCAAGAACCTGGGAAACAGGTGCAACAACCTGCTGCCGCCGTCCCTCCGCCTGAGAATTTCCTAAAATTGGAAAATTATTTGGAAATCAGTAAAATAGTACTTACTTTTGCGCTCCCTTCCCCCGGGGAGGGGCTTATAAATATTGTCTAACTCCTTAATGGAAAGATTGTTTAATTAAAATTATGACAAAAGAACAGGAAATAATGACGGAGACCGCCGAAGTGGAGGCTCCCGTAGAAAAGAAGGAGACAGCCGAGTCCTATCAGGAAGAGGCCGCTCCCGTAGTGGACGCTATGGCTCCCAAACGCAAGAGCAATGCGTCAGTGCCCGTTGACAAGTTCGACTGGGACAGTTTTGAGGAAGATACTCCTTATGCAGACCGCAAGGCCGATGAGGAGATGTACAACCAGACCCTCTCCAAGGTAGTGGAGAATGAGGTCGTAGAAGGAACCGTGATGGCCATCGGCAAGCGCGAGGTTCTCGTGAACATCGGCTACAAGAGCGAGGGCGTTATCAACATCTCTGAGTTCCGTTACAACCCTGACCTGAAGGTCGGTGACAAGGTCGAGGTCTATGTGGAGACAGCCGAGGACAAGAAAGGCCAGCTGATTCTCTCCCACAGAAAGGCTCACTCCCTGCGTTCATGGGATCTCGTGAACGAGGCATTCGAGAAGGACGAGATCGTGAAGGGCTACGTGAAGTGCCGCACCAAGGGCGGTATGATCGTCGATGTATTCGGTATCGAGGCCTTCCTGCCCGGCTCGCAGATCGACGTGAAGCCCATCCGCGACTACGACGTGTTCGTCAACAAGACCATGGACTTCAAGATCGTCAAGATCAACAACGAGTACCGCAACGTGGTGGTTTCCCACAAGGCTCTCATCGAGGCCGAGATCGAGGCTCAGAAGGCCGAGATCATCAGCAAGCTCGAGAAGGGTCAGATCCTCGAGGGAACAGTCAAGAACATCACCTCCTACGGTGTGTTCGTGGACCTCGGCGGTGTGGACGGACTCATCCACATCACAGACCTCTCCTGGGGCCGTATCAACCATCCCGAGGAGGTCGTGCAGCTTGACCAGAAGATCAACGTGGTCATCCTCGACTTCGATGATACCAAGAAGCGTATCGCTCTCGGTCTGAAGCAGCTCCAGCCTCATCCCTGGGATGCTCTCGATCCCAACCTCAAAGTGGGCGACGTCGTTAAGGGCAAGGTGGTCGTTATTGCTGACTACGGTGCGTTCGTGGAGATTCAGCCCGGCGTCGAGGGCCTGATCCACGTATCCGAGATGTCATGGTCCCTCCACCTGCGCAGCGCTCAGGACTTCCTGAAGGTAGGCGACGAGGTAGAGGCAGTCATTCTGACCCTCGACCGCGAGGAGAGGAAGATGTCCCTCGGCATCAAGCAGCTTAAGGAGGACCCTTGGGCTACCATCACAGAGAAATATCCTGTAAATTCCCGTCATATCGCCACCGTCCGCAACTTCACCAACTTCGGTGTCTTTGTAGAGCTTGAGGAGGGCGTGGACGGTCTGGTTCACATCAGTGACCTGTCCTGGACCAAGAAGATCAAGCATCCCTCGGAGTTCACCTCCATCGGTGACAAGCTCGAGGTAGTGGTCCTCGAAGTCGACAAGGAGAACCGCCGTCTGAGCCTCGGCCACAAGCAGCTCGAGGAGAATCCCTGGGACGTATTCGAGACTCAGTATCCTCTCGGCTCTATCCACGAGGGAACAGTAGCCAGCTTCGCAGACAAGGGAGCTGTCATCTCTCTCGGTGAGGGCGTTGAGGGCACATGCTCCATCAAGAACCTCCAGAAGCAGGACGGCACTACTGCCAACGTAGGCGAGAAGCTGCCCTTCAAGGTGGTCGAGTTCAACAAGTCCAACAAGAAGATCATTCTCTCGCACACCAAGACCTGGGAGGAGCCTAAGAAAGAGGAGAGCCGCCGCGAGAGCGAGAGCACCCAGAGTGCGATGAAGAAGATCAAGACCAACCTGGAGAAGACAACTCTCGGTGACATCGCCCAGCTTGCCGACCTCAAGAGCAAGATGGAGCAGGAGGCCAAGTAGAGTAACTCTTCCATGAAGTTTTCGTTGACGACACTGGGAGTCTCCTCAGCCTCCCCGACAACGGACAGATACCCCAGCGCTCACATATTGAATATATGTGGGCGCTTGCTGCTTATCGACTGCGGTGAAGGCTGCCAGATGCTGATGAAGCGGCACGGGATATCGCTGATGAAGACGGAGATGGTTTTCCTCTCCCACCTGCACGGTGATCACGTCCTGGGAATCTTCGGACTCATGTCCACCCTGTCCATGTCCGGAAGGACGGAGCCCCTGCATATCTATGCCCCGGAGGGATTTTCCAGGATACTGGACTTTTTCAAGGTGCAGTTCCTGGAGCGGGAGACCTATCCCATTGTATTCCATCCGCTGACGGCCTCCGTGCCGGAGGTGATTCTGGAGGACTCCGTCATGAGCGTGACGGCCCTGCCTTTGCTGCATAGGGTCCCGGACTACGGGTATCTCTTCCGGGAGCGGGAGCCGGGGCTGAATGTCCGGAAGGAGGCTGTCGCGTCGCTTACATTGTCCGTCAGCGAGATACTGGCCCTGAAGGAAGGACGGGACGTGCAGAGGGAGGACGGGAGTGTGCTGAGGGCTTCTGAATTGACCTACCGGCCGTATCAGCCGCGGTCATTTGCCTATATAAGTGATACCGCCGCTTTCGGAGCCCTTCCCGGCATGGTCCGGGGGGTGGACCTGCTCTACCATGAGGCCACCTTCGGGGACGACTGTGCGGAGAAGGCGGCGGAGATGTTCCACTGCACTGCCCGCCAGGCGGGGGAGACGGCCCTGCGCTCCGGTGCCGGGAAACTGGTGATAGGACATTTCTCATCCAGATATAAGGACCCTTCTGTACTGCTGGCTCAGGCCCGGGAGGTATTCCCGGAGACGGAGATGGGCTGGGAGGGCCGTGAATTTGAAGTACCTGTAAAAAAGACAGAATAATGAGACAGAATAAGATCAAGGCGGCGCTCATTTGCTCGGTCTTCCTGCTGGCTTCCGCCGTCACGGGCGCGGCCCAGCAGAAGAGCGAGATGAATCGGGCTGCCGGAAAGTTCAATCAGACACTATTCTACATCGACCGACTGTACCTGGAGGATGTGGATCTCAACGCGCTCGTCGAGAAGGCCATCGTGGCGGCAGTCGGGGAACTAGACCCGCATTCTTCCTATATCTCGGCGGAGGATGTCAAGGCTATGAACGAGCCGCTTCAGGGGGAGTTCGAGGGCATCGGCATCGAGTTTGCGATCATCCGGGACACTCTGACCGTGCAGGCAACTGTGGCCGGAGGTCCGTCCGAGAGGGTCGGGCTGCTGGCCGGGGACAAGATTCTCCGGGTGGATACCTCCTTTATCGCGGGTATCGGACTGAGCAATGAGGATGTCTACGGCTATCTGCGCGGCAAGAAGGGCACGAAGGTAGAGCTGGGCGTGCTCCGCAAGGGCGTGGCTGAACTTCTCGATTTCATGGTTGTGAGGGACAAGATTCCGATCAACAGTCTCGATGCGGCCTATAAGGTGGAGGACGGCGTGCTTTACCTTAAGCTCAGCCGTTTCGCAGCAAAGTCCCGGGACGAGATCGCAGCAGCCATGAGATCATTCGACGGGGTGATACGCGGAGTGATACTGGACCTCAGGAGCAATTCCGGCGGGTATCTGCCTACGGCCATCGACATCGCGAACGAGTTCCTGGAGGCCGGGGACCTGATAGTCTATACCGAGGGACGGGCCCTGCCCCGGATGCAGGAGTCGGCCCGCGGCAACGGGCTGTACCGTCAGGGGCCGCTGGTGGTGATGATAGACGAGAACTCGGCTTCGGCCAGCGAGATCGTGGCCGGCGCTATTCAGGACCAGGACAGGGGTGTGATAGTCGGGCGACGCTCCTTCGGCAAGGGGCTGGTGCAGCAGGCCATTCCGCTGGAGGACGGCTCGGAGCTGAGGCTTACCATCGCCAGATATCATACGCCTTCGGGCAGGGTGATTCAGTCGCACTATGAGGCCGGGCATGCGGACCAGTATTACAAGGACTTCTACGAGAGGTATCTGCGCGGGGAGTCTTTCAGCCGGGACAGCATCCAGTTTCCGGATTCGCTGAAGTTCAAGACCCTGCGGCTGGGCCGGACGGTCTACGGAGGCGGCGGCATCATGCCGGATGTCTTCGTGCCTCAGGACACTGCTTCGTATTCGGCCTATTATGCGGCTCTGCTCAGGCAGGGCCTGGTAATAGAGTATATGAACGGGCTGTGCGACCGCAACCGCAGCGCATGGACTTCCAAGTACCGCACTTTCGAGAAGTTCGACCGCAGTTTCAAGGTTACTGACGAGATGGTGGACGGGCTTGTGGCCCTGGCTTCGGAGAGGGGAATAGAACTGAAGGAGGATGAACTGGAACGCTCGCGGGAGGACCTGTGCCTGTATATGAAGGCGCTGGCTGCCAGCTCTATCGTCTCGCGGGACTGCTTCTACCGGGTGATGAACTCGCGGAGTCCGGAGTTTCAGGCTGCGTTGGAGGCTTTGCGGGAGGCTTCTCTCTCTCGGAACGCCTTGTTGTAGGCCCTTGAGTTGGCCTTGTGCTGACTGTAGGTGGAAGCGAAGTTGTGGGTCCCGTCGAACTCGGGCTTTGCACAGAAATACAGGTAGTTGGATTTCTCGTAATTCAGCACCGCGTCTATGGCTGTCACTGTGGGTATCGCAATCGGTCCCGGTGGCAGCCCTTTTATTCTGTAGGTGTTGTAGGGGGAGTCGATCTGCAGGTGTCGGTGCAGGAGACGGCGCAGTCCAGGCTCAGTGTCCAGATGGGCGTAGATGACGGTGGGGCAGGCCTGGAGCCTCATGCCGCGGTGGAGGCGGTTCATGTACACGCCGGCTATCTTGGGCATCTCTCCGGCGTTGTTGGTCTCGCCTATGACTATGGAGGCGAGGGTCATCACCTCGTTGCGGTCCAGGCCGATCTCTTTGGCCAGGCGGTCGCGCCTGCCGTTCCAGAAGGTATCGTACTCCTTCTGGAACCGCTTTATGACGGACTCGGGACTGGAGGTCCAGTAGAATTCGTAGGTGTTGGGAATGAACATGCCGATGAAGGTCTCGGGCCTGAATCCCAGGGAATCGATCATGGCAGTGTCTTTCAGGGCAGTGGCGAATGCGGCGGAGTCGGCCTCAAAGTTGCGGCCGAGGAATGCTGCCAGCCGGTCGATGGTCTTGATATAGCCCCTGAGGGTGACCTTTGCCGGAGTCTGCCAGCCGTTGGCTATCATGCGGATGATGTACTGGTTCGACATGCCCGGTTCTATGACATAGCGGCCAGGCTCGAAGTGGGAGGCCAGGTCCCGCTTGCGGGCGGCACGCTCCAGACTCTTGAGATTCTTTATTGTACCTGAGGCTTTTATGGAGTCCTCCACTGCCTGATAGGTGGCGTCGCGGTAGATGAGGATGACGCCTTCCTGCACGGTGTTGGGCTTTTTATAAGTGATGTACCAGTTGAGGCCGAAGGCCGCAATGATGACTGCGGCGGCCGCTGCTGCGATGATGAGTGTCCTGCGGTTCATATTGTCCTATCTGTGCCTGCGGAGGAAGATCTCGTCGCCGATGTGGAGGATGTCTCCGCTTTTGTAGTCATTGTACTTGAAGAGTTTTTTCATGCGTACTCCGTATTTCTGGGATACGTCATAGTAGGTGTCGCCTTCCACAGCGATGTGTATTTCGAGGTGTTTCTGAGCCTTTCCCTTCTTGCGCTGGAGGTAGACGACTGTGCCCGGTACGAGGTCGCGGGATTTCTTCAGATCGTTGAAGCGGAGCAGTTCTCCTGTGAAGAGGTTGTACTCCTCGGCGATGCTCTCGTAGGTGTCCAGGTCTCCGGCGAGGATGAAGGACACGCCGTTGCGCACGTAGATGGTGCGGTTGCGGGAGTACTTGTACAGCAGTGAGTTCTTGGCGGGGTTAAGTTCCATGACCTGTTGCAGCTGACTGGGACTGGGCGGCAGCAGGTCGGGTTTCTTCTCGGCCTTGGCGTATATCTCCCGGTCGAAGCGGTAGAGCTGGTAGTCCTCGATAATCTTAATCAGCTTCTGGGCATACTTGGGGTCGGTGGCGTAGCCGGCTTTCTTGAGGCCGTGGCTCCAGCCCTTGTAGTCAGTGATCTGCAGGTCGAAGAGAAATGCGTATCGCTGGCCGTAGCGCAGGAAGTCCGAGTGGTCCTTGAATGACTCGGAGGCGCTGCGGTACTTGCGGTAGCAGGATTTCCCCGGGTCGTCGCCTTTCTTGTAGTAGGTCGGGCCCTTCCAGTCGTTGTGGCACTTGATGCCGAAGTGGTTGTTGGCCCTGACGGCCAGGTCGGAGTTGCCGTTGGCCGACTCCAGGCAGCCCTGGGCCAGGGTGATGCTGGCCGGTATGCCGTGGGTCTTCATGTACTGGATGGCCGCGTCCTTGTATTTTTCGATGTATTCCTCGCGGGTCTGCTGCTGTTGGCTGTATCCGGGCAGGGCTGTCAGTATGAGGACGGCGGCTGCCACGGCTCCCGTGATGAGTGCTTGGATTTTCTTAAAATGCAGTGTCTGTATCATGTCGTCAGTTCAGCTGTGAGTCTGAACGGACAAAAGTACGAAAAAATTCTATTCATTGGAGATGGACTCGACCGGATTGCGCAGTGCGGCCCGGCGGCTGCAGAGGGTGACGGTGACGGCAGTAACTGCGGCAGTCAGGGCGAGGGCGGCAATGAATATCCACACCGGCACCGGACTCCGGTAGGGGAAGGAGGACACCCACTTGCGGATGATGATGAAGGAGACGGGTGCGGTCAGGATGAAGCAGATGAGGGTGATGGTCATGTAGTAGCGGTTGATCATGGTGAGAATCTCCGCTACCGATGCCCCGTGCACGCGGCGGACGGCTATCTCCTTGCGACGGAACTGCGTCTCGAAGTACACCAGGCCGAGGATGCCGATGACTGAGATCAGCAGGGATATCCAGGATGCGGTGGTGATGACGCGGCCCAGCCTGTCCTCCTTGGCGTAGAGGCTTCCGACTGTGTCGTCCAGAAAGTGGATGTCGATGTCCTCGGGGCTGATGGAGGGATCCGCCTCGTGGAGTGTCTTGCGGATAAAGTCAAATGTGGCCTGGATGTCGCCGGGGATTATCTTCACGTATCCGGTCGACAGCTGCCACCATGGAGTGCTGCCGAAGTTGTACAGGCAGAACGGACCGATGCTGTGCTGGAGGGGCTTGAAGTTGAAATCCCGGATGGTGCCTATGATGGTGCTGTTGTCGGTATGTCCGGTAAATCTGGAACCGATGCGGTAGAACGGGTATCTGTCCAGGAAGGTCTGGTTGACGATCATCGTGCCGTCCGGACTGAGGTCGTCCGAGGGCAGGAAGTCCCGGCCTCCGGTCAGCTCCAGGCCGAAGAAGGAGATGAAGTTGCTCTCTACCGGCAGGCACTCGACCTCCACCGGCTCATCGTTGTACGACCGGCCCCAGGGCATTTTCGTCTCCGAGGCAATGGAGTAGCCGGAGAATGTGACGTCGGTGACGGCGGGGTTCTCGAGGAGCATCTCCCGGAGGGTCTCCCGGCAGAAGCTGTAGTCGTTCGAGATGCTGAACTCTACTATATGCTCCCGTTCGTAGCCCATGTCGAAACCCTTCATATACCTGACCTGCAGGGTGATGAAGAGGGCGCAGATAATCAGGACAAATGAGATGAGGTACTGGACACCGACGAGGACTGAGCGCAGGTTCCGGCCCCGGGCCGAGAGGGAGAAGGAACCCTTGAGCACCATCGCCGGGTTGAAGGAGGTGCTGTAGCGGGCGGGGAAGATGCCGGCCGTGAGGGCTGTGACAGTGGCGGCACCCAGGCCGATGAGCAGCACCGCCGGATTGTCCTGCACTCTGAGCGAGCCGGAGATATAGGAGGCAATGCCGGTGGTCGCAGCTATGGACATAGCTCCCGCGCTGAGGACAAATGCAGTCAGCACCAATGCCAGTGTGGCTCCCAGCTGGCTCCATATCAGGCTGCCCCGTGTCGCCCCGACGACTCTTCTGGTGTTCAGACCCTTGATGCGGAAGGGGACGGAGGCCATCGAGAAGTTGACGAAGTTGATTGCGGCGATTATCAGGATGAGCAGGGCGACGGAAAAGAGGGTGATGGTGGTGGAGCGGTTGCCTTTCGCGATGTTGTCGGGCTGTGTGTTGTGGTTGTAGTAGGCGTCGTGCAGGGGAGTGAGGCGGAACCCGGCTTTTTCATTTCCCCCGGACATCCCGTATGCGTAGGTATCCAGTACCGACTGCAGCCCGTCTCGGTCGGATGTCCTGACGTAGCAGTAGTAGGCCCATTCACCGGTATTGTTCAAGGATGTGTTGCCGAGATTGACGAGGATTTCCCGGTCCATGCTCGAATTCTCCGGAAAATCCCGATAGACTCCCGCAATAGTGAAACGTGTGGGAAGGTACCTGACTATGGTAGAGGAACTGAACTCCACTTCCTTTCCGACCGGAGATTCCTTTCCGAACAGTTTTGCCGCTCCTCTTTCGGATATGAGCGCCATGCGCGGAGCGCGGAACAGGGCGGTGTCCCCTTCCGTAAATTCGAATGGGAATACTTTCAGCAGGCCGTAATCGCAGTCGGCGAACCTGAGGCTTACCCCGGACTTATCGCTTCCGGCTTCCCGCATGGCTGCTGCGGCCCCCTTGTCGTAAACGTACGTTCCAATTGCCTCGGCCTGGGGCAGGACATCCTTCATCATGGTTATCATCGGTCTGGACCAGTTCACACTGTATGCGCTCATGTCCTCATGTGCGGTGTATTCCAGCCGGTATACGTTCTCGTATCCCGGATAACATCTGTCGTATCTCCAGTCGTACATCACCTGCACCATCAGTATCATGAATACAGAGAGGGCGAGGGTCAGTCCCGTTACATTCAGGACGGTGGAAAAGATGGTGTGGCGGTTGAATCGTATGCGTCTCATGGCGGTGTGTTATGGCTTTGGTAAGTTGCTTGG
>DVHI01000085.1 GCA_018712275.1 Candidatus Coprenecus avistercoris
CACCTGATGTAAAATTCATAAAACGATGCATAGGAATTCCCGGGGACACTGTCTGTATACGTTATGAGGCGGACTTGCGGAAAGATACAAATGTGCCTATGACTGCCCGTGATGTTATAACCAATATCGGAGGATACAGCGGGGATGATATATTCAGTATGTCTCCCGTGTATGTCCCGGCATCTGGAGATACTGTCAGGATGTCTGATCCATCATCTCATCTGTATCATAAGATAGTGGAATATGAGAGGCGGCACGGAAACGGACAGTCGGGTGAAGGAATACATATTTTTGACAGAAACTATTATTTTGTGACAGGAGACAATCATACGGCATCATGCGACAGCCGTCATTGGGGTTTCGTTCCTGAGGAGTTTCTCATTTCATATATGCTGTTTAAATTCTGACTGGATGATGTTCCGGGTATTGATAAATATTCTTATTCTGGCTTCAGTGTCCCTGCTTTCGGCGGGAGCACAGGAGGTGCGCGGCTGCGTGCGGGATTCTCTGTCGGGTGAGTTGCTGCCTGGGGCTTTTGTAATGCTGATGGACAGTACGGGCAAGGTGCTGGAATATTCCGGAACAGACAGTGACGGGATTTTCGTCATGACGGTAAGCGGGACCGGTGCGGGCAGCTATATCGAGATCAGCCTGTTGGGTTATGCCCCATGCAGGATCCGGAGTCCGTTTCAGGACCGCTATGAGGTGGCTTTGAGGGAGGAGGCCCTGAGTCTGGAGACTTTGGTGGTGAAGGCGGAGAAGGTCCGGCTCCGTGGGGATACGATAGAGTACAGTGTGCCCACGTATGTATCACAGGACGACCGCAGCCTGGGGGATATCCTGAAGAAGCTGCCGGGTATAGACGTGACCAAGGAGGGACGGGTGCGGTATCAGGGCAAGGAGATAGGAAAAATGTATATCGAGGGACGGGACCTGCTGGGCTCCCGGTACAACATAGCGACCCAGAATATAGATCCCCGGGACCTGGCCGCCATCGACATCTACGAGAACCATCAGCCGGTCAAGGCTCTTGAGGGGGCTGTCGAGAGCAATATCGCTTCCATCAACATCCGCCTGAAGGAGGGGGCCAAGGGCAAGTGGACCGGGGCACTGCAGGGTGAGGCCGGGTATTCCACGGATGCGCCTCACGTACCGTACTCGGCGGGTGCCTTCGGTATGTTCATCGGTCGTAACTATCAGAGTATAAGTACAGCCAAGACAGATGCCGCCGGCAACAACATCATATACGAGTCGGATCCCAACGTATTTATCGTCGGAGTGGACGAGATAGAGTTCGTAGACCGTTACCGTCCCGCAGAGATGCTGTCCGTAAGCCATGCCCTGGCTCCCATAGACCAGGACCGCACCCGCTTCAACACGGCTTATTCCGTGACGACCGACCATACTGTGCCGTTGGGAGAGAGTACCGTCCTTGGCGTAGGCGGCAAGTTCGAGCACAATTCCCTGACTTCCGGGAGCGAGGTGGAACAGACCTATATGGAGAATGACGGCGGGACTCTGTCGTTCACCGACCGCAATGAGGTCGGTTCAGCCTCGTACTATGCCTCGGGAGACGTCTCCGTGGAGGTGAACAGCCGCAAAGTGTACTTGAAGGACAAGCTGCGCCTCGACTTCCGGGGTACGTCCGCAGGCAGTACTGTCTCGGGAAGTGAGAGCCGCCTGCAGGATGTGGAGGACAGGGACATCGGCATAATGAACTATTTTGCCTTTACGAAGAATACCGGAAAATGGATTTACTCTTTCAACATGTTCTCGCAGTACACGGAGAGCGGGGAGCTGATGGATATCCTGTCTCCGGATGACGGTGATACCGCGTCCCAGAGCATCGACAGCCGGATATTCTACAATGTCCTGAAATTCAGCAACCGTTTCCGTCTGGCAAAAAACCTCGGACTGAACCTTTATTCGTCAGTCCCCTACCTGTACCGTACTTTCCGGACGGCTATGTACGGGGTTGCCCTGTCCGATCCCATGTTCTCGGACAGGACAGGCAATGATGTCATGCTGCAGTATCTTAAACCGGGTGAATATGCCTCGCTGGAGTTTACTGCGGGCCGCCTGCGCATGGATTTCGGGGCGGAGATATGGTATCAGTATCTCAATTACCGGCTGGATGAGCGCTCCCATGATCATCTGTGGGCTCTCAATCCGTCCGTGAGCCTGAAGTATGACTTCGGTCCGAGACTGTCGGCAGACCTTCGCGGCTCATATTCCAGAAGCAGTGTGGACGAACAGCGTATCTACGACGGACTTATCCTCCAGAACTTCCGGTACATGTCTTTGGGAAGGACTGAGCTTACTCAGAATCCTGTGTGGAATGTGGCCGGGAGCCTCGACTTCCGCGACCCTATCTCCGGCTGGTATCTGAAAGTCAATGGCAGATACAATGCCAGCCGCTCCTTCCAGTACACCCGCTATTTCGTGGACGAGTACATTATCAACTGGCAGTCGGACGAGGTTACTGACTACAGTTTAGTGAGTGCGGACGCGACCCTGTCGAAAGCATTCCACGGATTCAGCGGCAAGATGGACCTGTCCGGAGGTTTCTCCATGTCTTCCTCCAATATCAACCAGGACGGGACGGTCATACCCTACGAGTCGTACACATACTCTGCGGGGCTCAAGTTCATCGGAGATATCTCCCGGTGGATGAAGGTGGATTACAACGGTACATGGGCCCTCAGCCGCTACCGTTCCTACGGCGGGCAGGACAGCGGTGACAGTCACAGCCTGAATCAGAAGCTGACCGTCTCCTTCTATCCTCACAGGGCCGTATCCATAGATGTCACGGCCGAGCATTACCTGGACAGATATGCAGAGGACAATACGGTGCAGATGTGCCTCCTGGACGCATCCGTCTACTGGTTCGCTACGCCCCGGCTCCAGTTTTTCCTGCATGCCAGGAACCTGCTGGATACCCGCAACTACAGCTATACCATGCTGAGTCCCCTGAATGTCACACGCTACAGTTACCGTCTCAGGCCGCTGAGCGTGCTGCTTGGCTTTGAATTCAAATTTTAAAGATAGAAATCATGAAAATTCAGAAACACACCGCAACAATGCTGCTGACGGCATCCCTGCTCATCGCCGCAACATCCTGCAGGGCGCAGACGGTCAGCAAAGTCTATGACAGCAGAATCATTGAGAATGTCACCCGCCTCTCACCGGAGGTGTCGGGCTATGTGCAGGACGGACACGAGACCTCGGTCTATGTCTGGCGGGATAGCCTGGCCCTGGTGTTCAATCACGCAGACGGGGACAAGTGCAAGGATGTCATGGAGACATTCCTGCTGGAGGACTTCTCTCCCGCCGGGACCTATCTCCCGTTCGGCTCCGGGCCGGGGCAGTTCTTTTATGTGCTCACGGCCCTGAAAGGGGACTCCTTGGTGGTCTTCGATATAGTAAAGAAGCAGGTGCTGGCCAGTAGTCTCGGGGCAGCGGAGGAAGGACGGATTATGGATACCTCGTCAGCGGTCAGCGTGAGTTATATCTCCCAGGCCCTTGCCATGTACGGTGACCGTCTCCTACTGCTCAATCCGCGTTACTTTGAGGGACCGGACGGCCGCTCCAACCATCAGCCGCTCCTGGTCATGACGGACACTCTGCTGCAGTGGACTGTGCCGGAGACAGAGTATTTCCCGACCAATGTGGTCAAGGGCAGTCTTGCAGCTGATCCAGGGAAAGGCAAGGTGTTCTTCTTCGACAGCTATTCCGCTACAGCCTGTCTCTATGCCGGAGATATGCGCAGGCCGCTCATGCAGTTGCTCGGTCCAGGACTGGACAAGCCTGAGTATATGTTTGTGACAGGGCAGGACGGGACTGTCTCGGTGTATCACGAGAGCACCCCTGCTACCCATTATGTGGATGCGGTATCTGATGGTATGCAGGTAATTGCCGCCTACCGTGACGGCAATGGAGGCGACTTCCTCTTCCGCTTCGACTGGGACGGGAATCTGCTGGATATATTCAGGCTGGAAGGGCATGTCAGGACTCTGTCCCTGTCCATGGACGGCAGCGCGGTATACGTATGGGAAGAGAGTGTGGAAGAAAATCCTGCAGCCCGTCTTTGCCGGTACAGGCTCCGGTAGGTTATTTCACTGAGGTAGTGATGTCCTGACGGTGGCGGCGGTCATGCCAGAGGCCGGCGAAGGCGAGGGTGAAGACTGCGAGGACAATGCCGAGCAGCGGGCTGGAGGGGGTGGTGATGACCTTGCGCATGATGTCGGAGACGCTGGAGATGAAGCCGGAGACCGCTCCGGGGATGTCAAGACGAGGAAGGTCTATGGTCAAGGAGTTCAGACTGATGTTGAAATAGTCGAGAACGGCGACGGCGGCCGCTATGACAAACACCGCTCCGAGTATGCTGCCGCATACCGTTATTATGCGCGTTCTGCGGGCAGCGGCCCTCTCCCTCTGCTCTATTTTCTGCATCACCCTGTCGGTGAAGTCCTCGGGTAATCTTATTTTCTCCATGGTCATCCTCCTTTTATTTTTCCAGATCCTTGTTTTCCTTCAATATTCTTGCCAGCCGGTTGCGGCAGCGGAACAGCCGTACCTTGACATTGGACAGGGACATGCCCGTAATCTGCGTCAGCTCGGCCAGGCTGCGGTCCTGCTCGTAGAACGCCGTTATCAGGAACCTGTCCTGTGGCTCAAGTGCCGCCACTGCTTTCTCCAATGCTGCGTATTGCCTCTCCCGCAGTTCCTTAAACTCTGTATCCTCCCCGCTTTCGAGCCACATCGAGCTCTGCTGCAGTTCCTTGTCCGTGAATTTCTCCCTGCTTACCGTCAGCCTTTTCTTCCTCATGGACGAGACTGCCAGATGGTAGGCTATGCTGTAGAGCCAGGTGGAGATGGAGCTCTCGCCCCGGTATTTGCCCAAGGAGAAATATGCCTTGACAAATGTCTCCTGGGCCATGTCCTCCGCGTCCTCCCTGCTGCCCGTCATCCTGTAGAGCATTGCGAGAATCATGCCGCCGTGAGCGTCCACAATCTGCCGGAAGAGGCCCTTGTCCCCGTCCAGTATCTTGAATATGAGTGCGCTCTCCTCGGCTCTTGTCATAGTGTTCCGTGTTCAGTCTGTTAGTGAGACGCATGCAAAGTTAAAAGGTTACACGGAGCCTGAAAATTAATTTTTTTCAAAAATTTCTGTTGCACGAGTGTAACCATTCTCTTTTTATGCGTCAAAGATGCAAACGAAACATTCGATAACCCTAAAATGTAAAGTTATGGTAACAGAT
>DVHI01000086.1 GCA_018712275.1 Candidatus Coprenecus avistercoris
CGTACCGGTGCCTACATCTTCAAGGAGGATTTCGTAGCCACCGACCGTACAAAAGAGTTCTTCGAGAAAAAGTAACAATTTACTGAATAATTGGATAGGGTGCCTTTACCGAGACACCCTATTTTTATTTATGAATCATGGCAAGATGGAATTACAGGAAATAATTGACAGGACGGTGGCGGCTTACGCACCGCTGGTGAAGGCATCCTCCGAGGCTTACTGGGAGGGGACGACGACAGGAAGTGCCACTGCATTTGAAAGGTATGCGGAGATAAACAGGAAAATAGCGGAGCTGTTCTCCGACAGCAGGACTTTCGGGGAGCTGCGCCGGATCAGGGAGTCCGGGAGCGTGACGGAACCTCTCATGCGCCGTCAGCTTGAGGAACTCTACAATGCTTTCCTCTCGAGGCAGGCGGACAAGTCTCTGCTGAATGCGATAATCGACAAGGAAACCGACCTGGAGCGTAAGTACGCTGCTTTCCGGGCGGATTTCCGGGGCAGCAGGATCAATGACAATGAGGTGGAGCGGCTGCTGCGGACTTCTTCCGACTCTGCGGAGCTGCGGGACGTCTGGGAGGCGCATAAGGCGGTGGGCCGGGAGGTAGCCCGGGATGTGCTGGATGTAGTGCGGCTGCGCAATCGGCTTGCGGATATGCTAGGGTTTACCAACTATCACTCCATGAGCCTGATGCTCAGTGGGGAGAAGCCCCGTGAGGTGGAACTGCTGATGAATGAGGTGGATGAGCTTTCGCGGGACAGTTTTGCCGCTGTCAAGGCGGAACTGGACGAGGCTATGGCCCGGCGTTGCGGTATCACCCGGGAGGAGCTGAGACCCTGGCACTATCAGGGACGCTTCTTCCAGGAGGCGCCCGACCTATATCCGGTGGACTTCGACAAGTACTACAAAGGCAGGGACCTGGAGCGGCTGACCATAGACTACTACCGCAGCATCGGTCTGGACGTGGAGCCCATGATGCGCCGCAGCGACCTCTACCCGCGTGAGGGCAAGAACCAGCATGCCTTCTGCATCGATATGGACGGCATGGGGGATGTACGGGTGCTGTGCAACCTCACCGACAACGAGAGGTGGATGGAGACCATGCTGCACGAGTTCGGCCATGCGGCCTACAGTGTGGGGCATGATTCCAATCCGGATCTGCCCTTCCTGTTGAGGGAGGCCGCCGGTATTTTCACTACCGAGGGTGTGGCCATGATGTTCGGCCGCCTCTCGCGCAACCCGGAGTGGATGCGGCTCAACCTCGGAATTTCCTCCGAAGAGGCCGCCCGCATTGCCCCTGACTGCCGACGCTCCGCCCGTCTGAGCCAGCTTGTCCAGTCCCGCTTCATGCAGGTGGTGTACCGCTTCGAGAAAGCCATGTACGCCGACCCGGAGCAGAATCTCAATGCCCTGTGGCGCAGTCTGGTGGAGAAATACCAGCTGCTTACTTACCCCGAGGGCCGCGACGAGCCGGACTGGGCAGCGAAGATCCACATCGCCCTCTATCCCTGCTACTACCACAACTACCAGATGGGCGAGCTCTTCGCCTCACAGATGCACCACTATATCGTGGAGCACATCACCCGGAGCGGAGATATGGCCTTCGACTCCTACACCGGCTGCCCCGAAGTCGGCCGCTGGCTGACAGAAAACATTTTCGCCCCCGGCAAGCTGTATCCCTGGAACGAGATGATCAGCCGTGCCACGGGCGAAAAACTCACTGCCGCCTGGTGGGCTAACGAAGTTCGATAGCGGCTCCGCCGCTGCGGGCCAGGGGGATCTCCAGCTTGGAGTCGGAGGTGACGAGGGTCTCGGAGATCTTGTAGCTCTGGGGATTCTCGTCCCAGGATGCGTCCTCTCCGTCGGCGTAGATGGTGGCGGTGTACTGCTTGCCCTTTGTCAGGGGCAGCTTGGAGAAGTCGATGGTCGCAGTGCGCTCGTTCTCGTCGGTTATGGCACCGATGTACCATTTGTCCTCACCCTTGGCCTTGCGGGCTGTGGTGATGTAGTCGCCCGGCTCGGCCTCCAGCACCTTGGTGTAGTCCCAGTCGGTGGGTACGTTGCGGATGAAGGTGAAGGCATCGGGGAAGCGCTCGTAGTTCTCTGGCAGGTCGGCTACCATCTGCAGGGGGGAGTACAGCACTACGTAGAGGGCCAGCTGCTTTACCAGTGTGGTATGGATGTGGCCCTTGGCATTCTCGTCGTAGTATTTCATGTCCTGCTGGAAAATGCCGGGGGTGTAGTCCATCGGGCCGCCCATGATGCGGGTGAAGGGCAGGATGGTGGTGTGCTCGGGCGGGTTGCCTATGGCATCGGAGGACTCGAACTCGGTGCCGCGGGCGGACTCGGCCGCCAGGTAGTTGGGCCAGGTGCGGTGCAGTCCGGTGGGTCTTACGGGCTCGTGGGCGTCAATCATGATCTGGTAGTCGGCGGCACGTCTGATGCAGTGCAGGAAGTGGTTGACCGTGGACTGGTCGTAGTGGTGGGAGCCACGGGGGATGATGGGACCTACGTAGCCGCTCTTGACTACGGAGTAGTTGTTGTCCTTCATGAACTGGTATGCCCGGTCGAGGTAACGCTCGTAGTTGATGGTCGAGCCGGAGGTCTCGTGGTGCATGACGAGCTGGACACCCTTGCTCTTGGCGTAGTCACGGAGCTCGGCCACATCGAAGTCAGGGTAGGGAGTGAGGAAGTCGAATACGAACTCCTTGAACTGGCCGAACCAGTCTTCCCAGCCCTGGTTCCAGCCCTCGACAAGGACTCCCTGGATGTTGTTGGCAGCTGCGAAATCTATGTACTTCTTGACGTTCTCGGTATTGGCGGCATGGGTGCCGTTGGGTACGGTCTTGGTGTAGTCGGTGATGCCGAGCTGTACGTTGGGCTCGTTGGTGTAGCTCCAGGTGCCGCGTCCGGGGGCGAACATCTGCCACCATACTCCTGCGAATTTCTGGGGCCGTATCCAGTCGGTGTCCTCTATGGCGCAGGGCTCGTTGAGGTTGAGGATCAGGCGGCTCTCGAGGATGGCGGGAGCGTTGTCGGTGACGATGATGGTTCTCCAGGGTGTGGTCTGGGGTGTCTGGACGTGGCCTCTGTTGCTGAGGGCATCGGGAACGAGGTGGGAGACGAACTTGGTGCGGCCCTCACCTGCGTCCTGTACCTCGAGCTGCATGGCGGGGAAGTTGACCAGGGCGGCCTCATGGATGTTGACGTACAGTCCGCCGCCGTCGCGCTTGAACATCACCGGGGTCTGCACTCCGGGCACGGGCATGGGGCAGATGCAGGCGTTGCCGCTGCGGTCGAAGTCCGGGTAGAGGGCGGCAATCCGGCTCATGGGCGAGGTCTCGTAGATGAATTCGTTGGAGTCGTAGTCACCGGCAATCCAGAAGGTGGTGAGGTCCTCATGGAAGGTAAACTCCGTCAGCTCGTTGCGGACAATGAAGTAGCCGAGGGTCTTCTGCTTGGGAAACTCGTAGCGGAAGCCGAGCCCGTCGTTGAAGAGGCGGAAGCGGATGACTATCGTGCGGTCTCCGTCTGTCTCTGTGCCGAATGCCGCGCTCATGGGCTGGCGGAGGTAGACGGCCAGTTCGTTGTGGTGGTCGCGGATGTGGCTCTCCTCGCCCCAGACAGTCTCCCAGGTGTAGTCTACTGTAGTGCGGGCGGTGCTGTCGAGGATGAAGCCCTCACGCATCTGGGAGGGACGGAGGACGGTGTTGGTCTCCTTGGTTTCCCAGCCGTTCATGAAGGGCTGAATGTCGCTGACTCCGCCCTCGTGGCGGATGTCGAAGCCGAGGCGGCTGTCGTCGATGACGTTCTGGCCGTTGAATTTCAGGGAGTAGAAGGGTTCCCCTTTGTCTGTAAGATAGAAGTTGAGCTCCAGTTTCTTGTCGGGTGACAGCAGGCTCAGGCTGTCGCTCTTTGCGGCTCCTGCTCCGGGTGCCGCCATCGCAGCCGCACTCATCATCGCGGCCGCGCTCATTGCAAGCAGTCTTTTCATCTCAGTTTGTGTTTGTCTAATTGCTAACAAAGATATTACAAATCGAAGACAAATCCGGGAACAAAACGATTATTTGGGATGAAATGTCGATAAACATGGATGAATTTAATAGCTATCCGCAAAAATACCCCTTGTCACAAAAATGACCATATAATGAAAATCGCTTGATTTTGGCAACTGATGGGCAGAATATTGAACTTGCTTTCAACGAATTTACTTCGGGGTGCACAGAAAAGGGAAATGCTACTGTAAATCAGATTGTTACAAAACGCACTGCACATCCGCCCTCTTTCTAGACAGGCCAAATGTGCAGCAGTTTTTGCAGATTACTGATTTACAGATGTTTGAAAAACAAAGTGCACCCCGAAGTAATTTCGTTTAAGTGTCTTTCCAGGTATCCGTAGCGAGGGTAACGTTCCCTACTCCTTCGGAAGGAGTAGGAAAATGCCGGAAAATGCGACTCCTTCGGAAGGAGTGCAGGGCAGATCTACGGCGAAAAGTGGATTCAGCTGAGACTACCAGAAGGTGACGATGAATTGCCTTTTTCGTCGGCACCTTTTTGGAGGAAATGCGGTGGCATGGCCGATAGAGGCATCCAGGGACGGGGTCGTACAACTGCGGGCGCAGAAAGGTGACGATGAAACGCCATTTTCGTCGGCACCTTCTTGGGGGAAATGCGGTGGCATGGCCGATAGAGGCATCTAGGGACGGGGTCGTACAACTGCGGGCACAGAAAGGTGACGATGAAACGCCATTTTCGTCGGCACCTTCTTGGGGAAAATGCGGTGGCATGGCCGATAGAGGCATCCAGGGACGGGGTCGTACAACTGCGGGCGCAGAAAGGTGACGATGAAACGCTTTTCGTCGGCACCTTGGTGAAAGTGGGTTTAGGAGAGGTTTCTACGACCTAGGGGGTATTTTTGGTGATAGTTATATGAATTTTTATAAGTTTGCACCCGGTTTAATATCTGAAATATGAAATGGTCGCCGGCAGATCCGCTCAAAGTACTAGGAGACTTTCCTGTAAGGCGCTGGACAATATAAAAAATTACTTAAATTTGTAGGATAGAAACTAACTTCTAAAAATAACCAGGTTATGAAATTCAAATTTGCTATTTCCGTGGTAGCCGTACTGGCTGCGATGACTGCCGTGAGCTGCGGCAACAATAAGAACTCTTCGGCCAAGTCTGAGGACAAGTCCGCCGAAGCAACTGCAACAGCCGTACAGGCCGACGAAAGGGGTTATATCGTCAAGGTCGGCGACCAGGTTCCCGATTTCGACCTGCAGATGATGGACGGCACTACCCTCAACATCAAAGAGCTGCAGGGTAAGGTCGTAATGCTTCAGTTCACCGCCAGCTGGTGCAGTGTGTGCCGCAAGGAGATGCCCCACATCGAGAGCGATATATGGCAGAAGCTGAAAGACAACCCCGAGTTTGCCCTCTACGGCATAGACCTGAAGGAGACACCCGAGGTGACCGCCGATTTCGCCAAGGCCATTCCCGTGACCTATCCCCTGACCCTCGACCCTGACGGAGAGCGTTTTGCCCTCTTCTGCGACAAGGGTGCCGGAGTGACCCGAAACATCATTCTCGACCGTACCGGCAAGATCATCATGCTGACCCGCCTCTATGACGAGGCCGAGTTCGCCTCCATGGTCAAGCTCATCAACGAGGAGCTCGCCAAGTAGTATTCTCACCGCGTCATCAGATTGCATAGCCGACGGACATTCTCCGCCGGCTTTTTTCGTATGGCCTACTGCAGTCCGTCGCGGGGATTGGCGGTGGCCCGGCGGTAGAAGACGGCGGTGACGATCAGTGCAGTGACGGCTGATACGGCCACGAGGGCAAGGGCAAAGACCCAGGGGCTGATATGGACGCGGTCGACGAAGTTCTGCAGCCAGCGCGAGGTGATGACGGCCGCAATGGGGCAGGAAAGTGCGAAACAGATGAGGACAATGGTACCGTAGCCGATATTGGCCCGCTCGAGGATGGAGGCGACGCTGGCTCCGAAAATCTTGCGGACGGCGGTCTCCTTCCTGCGGTATTCGGTGTCGAAGAGCACCAGGCCGATGACTCCGCATAGAGCTAAGATGGCGGCAATGACGCTGAACGCCACCACGAGGCGGGATGTGCGGATCTCATTTTGGTACAGATTGTTCTGTATGGTATCGTAGAACTCTACCTGTGATGGCCAGTAGGGGTCGGCCTCGCGTATGAGGGACTCTATATCGGACGCGGCCTGGAATGCATTGCTGCCGGCAGTGATGCGGAAGTAAAGCACTCCGTTAACCCCGCTGTATATGCCGGAAGGTATGAATGCAATGGGGGTATTAGGCTCGCGGACCGAGTTGAATCGGACATTTTCGCAGATGCCTATTACCTCACCGGTCTCCGGTAGGATGTCGCCGGGCATGATTCCGAACTGGTCCATCATGTATCGGGTCACTACCGTGACTCCGGCAGAGTCATACTGGTTGAAGTTGCGCCCTTCCACCATCTCTATGCCCATGACATCCATGAACTGCGGGTCCACTCCGATAAAGAACATCTGGATGTTCTCCCCGTTGTACTCGATGCCTTGTGTGCTGTAGGAGTCCGAGGCACCGACTTTCTCTGAGGAATAGGCTATGCCGGCTATCGAGGGGTATTTCTGTGCGGAGCTGCGGAGCATATCCATTTTTGCAGTGATGGTGGCACTGGCGTTGGCGACAGCTATCTCGTCCTTGTCGAATCCCAATATGGTGTTGCGCATCAGTCGGTTCTGCAGCAGCACGAAGGTCATGAACACCAGTGTTACGAAGGCTACTGTGTACTGGATGCCGCTCATCACGTTGCGGAACGTGCGTCCGCCCTTCGAGAGGCCGAAATCTCCCTTGAGCACCAGTGCCGGGGCAAATGAGGTGGCGTACCAGCTCGGATACAGTCCGGCAAGGATTCCGGCCGCAATGGTGATGACACTGACCGTGACGATGATACCGATGCTGTGAGCCGTGAACAGCCCTTTCAGGATGTTGGCGCTGACCAGCATCGGGGATATCCAACCGGCCAGCAGGAAGGAGATGATCAGGGCGATGAGCGCAATGACGACTGTCTCCATGGTCAGCATCCAGCGCAGCCTGGAGGTGGATGCGCCCACTACTTTCTGGGTGTTGATGCTCCGGATGCGCACCGGGGCGAGGGAGGTGAAGAAGTTGGCGAAATTGATCACTCCCGAGAGGAGCACCAGTATGCCTATGGCCGTCAGCAGGATGGTCGTGCTGCGGCTGCCGCTGTAGAACACCCTGCCGTCTCCGCCCTGCTCCATGAAGTATATGTCCTCCATCGGCACGAGCTCTATGGGGCTCATCCAGCTCAGGGAGAAGTCGAAGTTGGAGTTGAACTCGTTCTCTACCAGGGACGCGGATTCCCGGGAATCCAGCAGCAGGTAGCAGATGAAGTTCGCCCCTCCGTAGGTGTAGGGCGTCACTCTTTCATCCACTGCGAAATAGATGCTGTTCTGCAGGTTGCTGTTGGAGGGGAAATCCTCGTAGACGGCTCCCACAGTCAGCTCGCCTTCCGGGAAGAACCAGTTGCCGTCGGTACGCAGGATCTTGCCGACAGCATCCCCTTCGAAGAGATTCTCGGCCATGCTCTGGGGAATGATGGCGGTCTGGGGGCGGGTCAGGGCCTCCGGATCTCCGCTTGTCAGACGGACTCCGAATACTTTCATGAAGTCCGGCTGCACCATGTCGCATCTCAGCTCGTATCCGTGCGGTTCACCGGCAGCATCATCGATGTAGAACGGCAGCTTGCCCAAGTAGGGCATGAGCATCGTTCCGGCCTCGATGTGGGCCGAGGAATTGATGACATCCCGGGCGAAAGCGTTGGGCAGGATACTGCGGAAAATCTCGTCGTTCCCGGGGCAGTCCACCCTGAAAATCCTCCCGGAGGTAGGGTAGGAACGGTCGAAGGTGGTCTCGTACTCCACATGGGACATGATGATGATGAATGCGGTGAGGGCCACGACCAGACCGGCGAGATTGATGGCCGCCGGGAGAGGGTACCTTCTGAGGGTATGGCCCAGATTTCTGAGTATTAGTTTCAACATGGTAAGCAGTTTGTTGCGGTTTATCTGCAAGATTGTTTTCAAAAGTTGTGCCACTTATTGTAATGTGTTGATTATTAGGAGGTGTGTACTTTCTGTGTCAGCGGCCGAGTGTAAATTAATTTGACAGATAGTGTCTAATTTTTTGAAAATGTCAAATATTCATACACTTTTTTAATGGCTGTCCACAAATATCCCCCAGGGTCCGTATCGGCGTTTCCGGCATTGCCCGGTTGCAAAGGTGAACCGTTTTCCCGCCTTTGGGGTTCACCTTCCGAAGGAGTAGAAACGTGCCTTCGTAGTGGGCACCCAAGATGCCATTCTGAGGTCGTGTCCACTTCCGCATCATTCCACAACGGCAGAGATTCGCGTAATTCAGTGCCGTTGCGGCATGTGAGATTTATTGTGGCCTAAGGATATTTTGCGGATAGCCATTTTTTTTAATTTTGCGCTCCATTTTGAAGGAACTTTAACAAATAAAAAAATGAAGAAAGTATTAAAAGCATTTATTATGCTGGTATGTGCCGGCTCCATGCTGGCGGCAGTATCCTCCTGCGAGGGAAATGAGGAAACTCAGGAAGTCATCAGCTACTATGCGGATGGTAATGTAAGCTCTGTTTCTTCGAGTGATGGAAATTATTATGACAGAGGTCTTACAGATTACAATGATGCTATAAAAGAGCTGTTGGGTGGTGTTAATTATGTTATAGGCAGCAACAGGGACAGTGATGTGATAGCGGCCTGCAATGCCGTATATGAGAGACATCTTGGAGGAAATCTGAATTTGAAAGGTACGGTGAAGATCCACAAGGCGACCGGTTCTCAATCGGATTCTTCTTCAGATTCAGAAGAGTCTCTTCCATCAACAGTTATCGCGAAATATACTTACGGCGAATAGAGGCAGTTCCAGGAATTTCAATAAAGGCGGGCCACACGGATCCCGCCTTTTTTTACGTATTCCCGGAGGGTGCGGGCTTCCATGACTGTCCTGCCTTCCCGCATGGAGGCGTGGATGAAGTGCAGGCTGCTGTCCCCGGCGCGGCGGGCAATGCCGGTGTGGGTGATGTCCAGGCCGGGTGTACTGCTGACTATGCAGATGATGTCTCCGTCCTGGATACTGGCCTCTGCCTCCCGTATTTTCTCAGCAGGAATGTAATAGTAGGCGGCAGCTGTGTCCAGCCGTTCTTCAGTCCTGCGTATCTGCTCTGCGGCTGCGGTCCCGGCATTTCCCCGAAGCTGGGGATAATTGTCCCTGTGGGAGGACATGAAGGAGAATTCCTGCTCCAGCGGGATGCCGCCGAGCTCCTCGCTCACCTCCCGTAAAATGCCGTTGTCCCGGGCCTGCAGCAGCCATTCCGAGGTGTAGTGCAGCCTGGACGGGTAGCCGCTGACGATGCCGTTGCGGTAGCGTAGGCTGCGGAGCATGGTGCAGAAATCCTCAAATGGAGGAATGCCGCCTCCGGGATTGTCCTTCAGTCCGGGATTGTTCTTCAGCAGAAGGGTCATTGCGGTGCAGGCTTCCACCAGGAGGATGCAGTCGGTCTCCCTCAGGTTGACCGTGAGATGTTCGGGGGTGCTCTCGAGTGTACCGCCTTTGTATGGTGTACCGCAAAGGGCTTCAGCGGCAGCTGTCATTATCTCTCCGGAGGGACGGCCGGCAAGGGGCAGGAGTTTCTGCATGGTCCGGGCGTAGATGAGGGAGTCTTCGGGAGTCGTGCTGACCGCAACGGTGGTGTTGGCCCTGAAAAGGGAGTAGGCGGCCTGGAGTATCTTGTTGCGCAGGAGGACGGGGTAGTCCGGATTGTCCTGGAGGAATTTCTGAACTTCCTGCCATGCCTCCGGACTGCGGTGGCTGCCGAGCAGGGCTCCTGCCCAGTTGCGCGGGAAGAAAATGTCGCCGGTGCGCTGGACTTCCTCGAGGATGTCGAGGCCGGGACGGATGTATCTGACGGAGGAGGACTCGCGCAGGGGGTGGTTGAGGTAGCTGAGTACGGAGGATGTCCAGGGCTCTATGCGTCGGTTTTCGGCCAGCATGAGGCTTTGGAAGAGGGTGTCGCGGGCAGCTTCGTCAGGATTTACCGCTCTGGAGATGTAGTCGAAGCGGCGGAGCCGGTCGGGGTCGGTCAGGCGGGCCCGTTGCGTGGCGAGTATATGTCCGGCCCGGTCCGGGAAACGGATGGCGAGTTCCCATGCGAGGGAAGTGTAGTTGTTCTCGCTGTACAGGGGCTCGCTTTGGGTCTCCCAGATGGCGTACAGGCTGTCGCAGAGGGCGGCGGTGGTGAGTCCGGACGGCAAGGAACGCAGGAGAATCGTGCGGATGGGCTGCTCGGGATGGGTATGGGCCAGAGTCCACAGCCGCTGCTCTACGGCCTCGCGGTCTGTCCCGTTGAGGTCGTCCATGGCCCGGCTGAGGAAACCGGAAAGGGAGGAGGCGGTGAGCTGGTCGGTCTCCTTCTCCAGTCCGGCGAGGATGGAACGGCTCCAGTCCTGTGCGGATATCAGGCCGGCGAGGTAGTTCTCCTGGAGGTTCATCAGAGTGGCGAAGCGGGCGGTGCCGTCCTGTATTTCAGGCCAATGGCCGAGCAGCCACCGTGCGGATTCCCGTGGCAGGATGAACCGTCCGTATCCCCGGCCGTCGGTGTTGGGCAGGATGTAACGCGCTCCGGTAAGTCCGGTGCCTGAGGGTGTGCCGGTCGCATGGGGCGCGATGGGTACGGTTATTTCGGCGGCGTCCATGCGAACTTCCGTCTGTATGGATTGAGTACCGTCACTGACCGTTACTCCGAAACTCTGTGGCCAGAGTATGCCGCGTCCGAGCGGGTCGCTCTGGGTGACGGTGAGGCTGTCTCTGTCTGTGATGCGGAATGTGAGGTCCGGCATGCCTTTTTCGTAGACCCAGGCCCGGCTGAAGCCACGCAGGTCGGCAGAGGTGAGGCTGTCGAGGATGCCTACGAGGTCATCCCAGGTGGCGTTGCTGTAGGCATACCGTTTCAGGTAGGTCTGTATGCCCTGGCGGAAGGCGTCGCGGCCCATGATCTCTATGAGTTTTTCCATCATTACCGGGGCCTTGTTGTAGATGATCTGGCCGTAGACGAGCCCGGCGTAGCGCAGGTTGGGAAGTTCCTGGGATATGGAGACGGTGCCCTCGGTGCGGTCTTCGCTCAGGGCCGATGTGTTGAACGAGCGCAGGCGGTTGAGACGGTGGTTGACTTCCGGATACAGCGGCTCGGATATCCATGCCGCGAAATGGTTTGCGAATACTTCTTTGGTCCAGACCTCATCGAACCATTTCATGGTGACCAGGTCTCCGAACCACATGTGGGCCGTTTCATGGGCTATCAGTTCTGTCCTTGAGAGTCTGTCCCCGAGGGTGGGGTTGGGACTCAGGAACATACGGCCGTCGTTGTACAGGGTGGCTCCGGTGTGTTCCATCCCGCCGTACTGGAAGCCGGGCAGGATGATGAAATCGTATTTGGCGAAAGGGTAGGGCACTCCGGTGTACTCTTCGAGCCACTCGAGCGAGGCGGCTACTTCTGCAAAGATGTCGTCGAGCTGGGCGGTCTTGGCCGTGTCGGTCTCCCGGTAGTAGGCGCTGAAACGGTGCCGGCCGTCGTCATAGTCTTTTCGGTAGAATTCTCCGGCCACGAAGGAGAAGAGGTAGGTGCTCAGTGGCTCGGTCCGGGAGAAGGTTATCAGTTTGCGCGTGGCGGCGTGCACCTCTGGCGCATCACCGGTGTGTATCAGTTCCTCTTTTTCTATATACGTGTTGGATACGGCTTTCCAGTCGGCAGGCACCTCCAGCGAAAGGGTGTAGAGGGCCTTCATGTCCGGCTGGTCGAAACAGGGGAAGAGGGTACGGGCCCGCTCGGGTACAAGCAGCGTGTACAGGAAGCTGTCGTTGCGGTTGAGGGACTGGTCCCCGGCCGTGAAGGCTATCTCCACGGTGTTCTCTCCGCTCCGGGTCATGGCCGCCGGAATGATTATGTGCTCATTGGCTATTATGCAGGAGTGCTGTATGCCGGCATTCTCCCCTCGTGCCTCTTCACCATGCGATATGTTTCTTTCTGGAGATCCGTTGCCGTGTGATACATTTTCCTGCGCTGACAGGTGTTCCCTCGGGACTGTATGCCCATTGACCTTGACCGAATGTATGCTGGATGCCGGTTCACGGAAATCCAGCACGATGTCCTCCGGCTCCCTGAGTCCCAGACTGACAGCAATCCGTCCATCCACTCTCTCCGAGCGTTTCTCCGGTATGTCGAAGTGCAGTCTGTATCTGACATCGCTGTAGGCGGCCTTGCGCCATTGTGCCAGCTCTTTCGGAACGCCTTCCTCCGGAATGTCCGATGTGATGGCGCTTGCAAGTGCCGTGTCGATAAGTGCCGTGTCGGAGTTTATTGTGCCTGCATACGTAGCAGAGCTGCAGATTGTAGCCGTCAAGAGGATAAGTGTCAGATTTCGAGGTCTAATCATATTCGTTATTCGTAAGCATTTCATTTCGGAGACAGTCGTCCCGTCTCCGTACTGCAAAAATACTTTTTTCTGCTTTACAAGTAGCTATGATTTTCCTGAAAATTCCCTCGAAGTGCCCTCACCCTCTTCCCGTAGTCTTACCGGCTATGGTAGGTTAGTCCCAGCCGAAGTTGAAGGAGATGCCGAGGATGTGGAGGTACTGCCGCTCCTTGTTGAGGTAGATGTCGTAGATGCCTGAGGAGCCGGTGGTGTAGCTGACGTCGCGGGAGTTGCGGATGTCGAAGTAGTAGTACAGCTCTATGCTGTTGAAGTCGGATGTCTCCCATTTTATTCCGAGGCAGAAACGCAGGCGGTCTACGAAGGGGCCTCCGCCGTAGTCAACCGTGTTGAGAGTGTTGGACAGCTCGAAGAAGGCGTATGGGGTCAGTTCTGTCTTGGGGATATCGTAGTCGACCTTGAGTTTTGAGCGGATGAGCCATTCGGCCTTGGGGTCGTGGATGTCATCTGCCCACGGGCGGAGATTGACCAGGGGTCTTTCGGTGAGGGACAGTTTCCAGTCATCCAGCTCTATCTGAGCTTTAAGATCCAGATACACTCTGTGCCTGTACTGCCACTCTCTTTGGTATTCGACGTCTCCGATATTCAGTATAGACTGGAATATGTAACCGGCATCCAGGGAGAAATAGTCGCAGGTCTCCCATGAGAATGCGCCGAGCAGGTAGTTGCGGTCTATGCGGGAGGCATTGTCCCTGAAGCGGAGCTCATTATTGAGAATAAAGGAGAAATCGTCTGCCAGGGGAAATTCGAACTCTATGTCTGCTCTCGGCTGGAAGTCAGAGGGGATGGTGGATTCGAAAACATCATACCTGGGGGTCTCCTGGGCTCCGGCACACAGGACTGCGCTGACAATGGCTGCTGTGGCTGCAAGTAGTCGAAGTCTGTTCATATTCCAAAAATATAAATTTCAGCGGCGCAAATATGGAGAATAATTCTGAAATGAATCTGAAATATCCTGTTAAAAAAATGTTACAAAAATTAAAATGACTATCCGTAAACTTATGCGTCCGCGCCCCCTCTAAGAAAGTGCCGACGAAAGCGGTGTTTCATCGGCACCTTCCGCTGCCCGCTGCTGTGGGACCCCGTCCGTAGGCCCTTCTTGCGGCCATTTCTCCGCGCCCCTTCCAAGAAGGTGCCGACGAAATCAGTGTTTCATCGTCACCTTCCGGTACTCGCGGCTGTGCTATCTCGTCCGTAGGCCCTTCTGGCGGCCATTTCTCTGCGCCCCTTCTAAGGTGCCGACGAAATCGGTGTTTCATCGTCACCTTCTGATATTCTCAGCTGTGCTGCCGCGAATCTTAACAAAGGTACCGAATTGCGTGGATTACAGCCATCGTAGAAGCGGGATGAATGGGTGATAATCAATAATATGCAAAATATAGTGCGGTATAGTTGCAGTTGTACGCAGACAAATATTCGAAGTCCAATAATCGACATGCCTGCTGTGATATCTTCTGAAAGCCTTGATGCCGGTGTTGAGAGATTTGCCGAATGTATTTGTCGTATTCTATGGGCCAATCTTTTCAATTTTTTCGGACACAATGCAATCCATTGAACAGTATGGGTTTATATGAATTACGCAAAATATCCCCTGGGTTGCATGAAGCCTCTCCTAAAGCCATTTTAGCCGTGAATCTATCCTGCACTCCTTCCGAAGGAGTAGTGGACGCTCAACTTCGCTGCGGATACCAGGAGAGCTATTTTAACGAATTTACTTCGGGGTGCACTCTCTTTTTCAACCGCTTGAAAATCAGCGGTCTGTAAAAACTGCTGCACATTTGGCTTACCTCAAAAGAGGGCGGATGTGCAGTGCGTTTTGTAACAATTTGATTTACAGGATGTTTTTTTCTCCTGTGCACCACGAAGTAAATTCGTTAAGAAGAGGAAGCGACATTCAGCCCGTCACTTGCCTAAATCCAGAGACAGCCCGAGGCCCAAGGGTGATTTTGAGAATTAAAAAAAGGCGGGGTTGTAAGCCGGGTTCTGTACCGTCGGAGCGGACTCCGTCGGCCTCTATCATTTATCTGAGCAGCCTACCCCCCGGCAAAGGACGAGCAGCCCTTGACTGCCGGTATATTTGGCCTTGCAGGCCGCAGGCGGATACTCCGATGATGTCGCCATCGAACGGACGCAGGCTCTTACCCTGCATTTTCACCCTTACCTCTCCCGAGGGAGGGGCGGT
>DVHI01000009.1 GCA_018712275.1 Candidatus Coprenecus avistercoris
ACATCGAGATTACGGACGTGATTGTGAGAGCCATCAATAAGGTCAGGGATGATTTCTCAATAGCACATTTCGGTGCAGTGTACAACGATCTTCCTGTCGACAAACAGGATATCGTCCGCGAGGCCATCCCCAACCGTCTCTCTGAGGCAGAACCTTTGGATGTAACTAAACAATAAGGAGGACTATACAATGGCAAAATTCCTGAGAAAAGGAGACAAAGGAACACCCGGTATCAACACGGCATCCCTCCCGGACATCGTGTTCATGATCCTCATGTTCTTCATGGTCTCCACCAGTATGCGTCAGACTGACCGTATGGTGAATGTGAAGCTGCCTGAGGCTACCGAGGCCACCAAGCTCGAAAGAAAGGACCTCGCCTCCTACATCTTCATCGGTACTCCCTCCCTGCAGTATCAGAAAGAGTACGGTACGGACTCCCGTATCCAGCTCAACGACTCCTTCAGGACCGTAAAGGATATCAGTGACTTCGTTGCCGCTGAACGTGAGGCCCTGAGTGAGGTTGACCGCGAGCTGATGAGCATCTCTCTTAAAATCGACGAGGGCACCCGCATGGGTATCGTCACCGAGGTTAAGCAGGAGCTCCGCCGCTGCTCCGCACTGAAGATAATGTACGCAGCAAGAAAGACTGCTCCCGCAGCAACATACTAAATCTTACTGCTTGGATTGAAAAATGGGTGCCTCATGCATAGTGGGACACCCATTTTTAACAAAATAACTTATTGTAACACAGAGTAATGAAAAAGTTCTCACTTATCACCCTGATCCTCCTGCTTCCCCTGGTTGCTTCCGCGCAGCAGAAGGCAAAATACGTATTCTACTTCATCGGTGACGGCATGGGATTCAATCATGTTTCCCTTACCGAGTACTGGCTGGGATATACCCAGGACGTATTCGACAGCAGACCGCTGTCCTTCTCAGCATTCCCCGTCCTCGGCTGGGCGGTGACACATTCCGAGTCCAACCTGATTACTGACTCGGCTGCTGCAGGAACTGCTCTTTCGACCGGCAGCAAGACCAAGAACGGTATGCTGGCGACAGGGCCCGACTCGACAGCCCTGGAGAGCATATCGTACAAGATACACGATGCAGGTTATAAAGTAGGCATCTCCTCGACGGTAGGCATCAACCATGCGACACCCGCAGCATTCTACGGGCACAACGTGAACAGAGGCAACTACTACGAGATAGCGTCCGAGATTCCTGCATCGGAATTCGAGTTCTTCGCAGGAGGCGGTGCGATAGAGAGCACCGGAGATGATGAGGACAGAGTATCAGTATACGAGGCCATCGAGAAGGGAGGCTACGTGATTGCAGAAGGCATGGATGACTTCGCTGCCAAGAAAGACGGAGCAGAGAAAATGATGCTCCTGCAGAAAGACGGACGGCTCAGGACCGAGCTGCCCTACGCCATAGATATGAAAGAGGACGACATGACTCAGGCCGACCTCGTCAGGGCATCCATCGATTTCCTCTACGATGAGAACGGAGAAGGCTTCTTCGTAATGTCCGAGGGCGGCAGGATAGACTGGGCCAGCCACGGCAACGACACCAAGGCCGTGATTCTGGAGACACTCAGCCTCTCGGACGCAGTAGCCGAGGCTGTCAGATTCTACAATGAGCACCCCGACGAGACCCTCATCGTAGTCACCGCCGACCACGAGACCGGCGGCCTTACCCTGAGCTGGGAGAAAGGCTATAACCTGTACTTCGACAAGCTGGAGGAGATCAGCTGCTCGAAGGACAAAGTTTCCGAGGAAGAGAGGGAACGCATGAACGAAATCTCGCATGAGGCCCACATCGGCTGGACCACCGGTGACCACTCAGCAGCCAACGTGCCTGTCTTCGCCATCGGCGCGGGCAGCGGCCTGTTCTCCGGAAGGATGGACAACACCGAGATACCCAAGAGGATATGCGAGGCAATGGGAGTTGAATTCTAAAAATACGATATACACGACAATGACACTTAAAAGACAGAAGATATCAGCCCTCCTCAAGGAGACTCCGGGCCAGGAAGTTCTGGCCAAGGGCTGGGTAAGGACCAAAAGAGGCAACAAGAACATCACCTTCATCGCCCTCAACGACGGTTCGACCATCAACAACATACAGATCGTCTGCGACATGACTACTTTCACTCCGGACGAGTCCTTCAAGGACATCACCACCGGCGCCTGCATCGCCGTAATCGGAAAGCTCGTCGAGTCCATCGGCAGCGGGCAGAAAGTGGAGATCCAGGCAACCTCCATCCAGGTCTACGGCACTGCAGATCCAGAGAAGTACCCTCTCCAGAAGAAAGGTCACAGCATGGAGTTCCTGCGCGAGATCGCACATCTGCGTCCCCGCACCAACACCTTCGGAGCCGTGCTCAGAATCCGCCACGCCATGGCATACGCCATACACAAATACTTCAACGACAAGGGTTTCTACTACCTTCACACTCCCCTCATCACAGCCTCGGACGCCGAGGGTGCAGGAGCAATGTTTCAGGTGACGACCCTCGACGTGAGCAATCCTCCCCGCACTCCGGAAGGAAAGGTGGACTGGTCGCAGGACTTCTTCGGCCGCCACACCAACCTGACCGTCAGCGGTCAGCTCGAGGGTGAGCTCGGAGCGATGGCATTGGGCGAGATCTACACCTTCGGACCTACATTCAGGGCCGAGAACTCCAACACTCCCCGCCACCTGGCCGAGTTCTGGATGGTAGAGCCCGAAATGGCCTTCTACGAGATAGAGGACAACATGGACCTGGCTGAGGACTTCATCAAGTACCTCGTAAGGTACGCACTGGACAACTGCATGGACGACCTCATCTTCCTTAACAACATGATAGACAAGGGGCTCATAGAGAGGCTCAAGGGCGTGGTGAACACCGACTTCGTCCGTACCACCTACACCGAGGCCGTAGACATCCTCACCAAGTCCGGAGTCAAGTTCGAGTATCCCGTATCATGGGGCGTGGACCTGCAGAGCGAGCACGAGCGCTACCTGGTCGAGCAGCATTTCGGCAAGCCCGTGATCCTGACCGACTACCCGAAGGACATCAAGGCCTTCTACATGAAGCAGAACGATGACGGCAAGACCGTACGCGGCATGGACGTGCTCTTCCCCAAGATCGGCGAGATCATCGGAGGCTCCCAGAGAGAGGAGTCCTACGAGAAGCTGATGGCCCGCATCGACGAGCTGCACATGGACATGACCAACCTCTGGTGGTACCTCGACACCCGCCGCTTCGGCACCGCTCCGCACAGCGGTTTCGGACTGGGCTTCGAGCGCCTGCTCCTCTTCGTCACCGGCATGAGCAACATCCGTGACGTCATTCCCTTCCCCAGGACACCCAAGTCCGCAGAATTCTAAAGACCGGCACCATGCTTACTATCGGTATAGCCGGCGGCACTGGCTCAGGCAAGACCACAGTGGTCCAGAAGATCTCGGAACACTTCAAGAGAGGAGAGGTCGTTGTTGTCCCCCAGGACTCCTACTACAAGGACAACAGCGACATCCCCCTGCTGGAGGACCGGCAGAAGATCAACTTCGACCATCCGAACGCCATCGACTTCGACCTGCTCATAGAGCAGCTCGACGAGCTGCAGCACGGCAGGACGGTGAAGCAGCCCGTCTACTCCTACCTGACCTGCACCCGCTCGGCCACCGAGACCGTGACTGTACATCCCGCCGACATCATACTGGTGGAGGGTATCCTGATTTTCACCGACGCAAGGCTGCGCAGCATGCTGGATATCCTGGTATACGTGGACGCTGACCCGGACGACCGCCTGGTCAGGGTAATCTCCCGCGATATCATCGAGAGAGGCCGGGACGTGGGCAAGGTAATCGAGCGCTATGAGAGAGTGCTCAAGCCCATGCATCTGCAGTTCATAGAGCCCACCAAGAGATACGCCGACCTGATACTGCCCCAGGGCGGGCACAACCAGGTGGGCATAGACATGCTCATAGCCACCATTGAAAATCATCTCAAAAATAGCTGACCGCATCCGGCCGCTCACCGAGAAGCTGCGCAGGGGCCCGCTGTCCAGGATCAACGCCTGGCTCAGGCCCCTGCTGAAGTATCTCCGCGTAGATACCGATGACAAGGCCGGGCTCTACCTCACCCTCATCGTCCACCTGATCCTGATCATCGTCCTGCTGAGCTGGTCGATACACACCCAGCTGGTAAGGGATACATCTTTCGTCATAGACTTCTCACAACAGGAAGCCCAGGAGGCAATGGAGGCCAGGGCACAGATGCAGGAGAGCGTGAGCGAGGAACTTGAAGCCGAGCTTGACGCCCTGCTCAACGCTTCCCGCAGCCAGAGCGCCCAGTCCATCCGCAATGTGGCCATAGACGCCTCCGAGCCCCTCCGCGATGACCGCTACGACAACCCCGAGGACATCTACCGCGAGGCCCGCGAGCTCCAGGAGCGCCTGGACCAGTCCCGCCGGGAAGTGGAGGAAGCCTCGTCCTCCGAAGACCAGGTCTCCGTCTACCGTGAGGACGACGGCCAGAAAGCCGAGGCGTACCAGGGCCCCTCAGTCATCTCTTACACCCTCGAAGGCCGCAAGGCCATGAACCTGCCCGTACCGGCCTACAAATGCATGGGCGGCGGCGATGTCTCGGTCAGCGTCATCGTCAACCGGAAGGGTTACGTCATCGGGGTCAAAATAATAGAATCAGTCTCATCTCCAGACCAGTGCCTGCGGGACTACGCCCTCAGGGCCGCATCTGCCTCCCGGTTCACCGCATCCCAGGACGCCCCCGAGCGTCAGGCAGGCGAGATAGTCTACCGCTTCGTAGCGCAGTAGGCGGCATATTTTTTGCATTATTACAGCCATTCCTTAATAGGCTTATTAAATACTTTTTAAAGATGAATTACCGCATATTCGGAACCATCGCCGTCAGTGTCGCCGCAGTGCTTGCAGCGGTATCGGTAACAGGATGTAAATCAAAAGATAACAGGCAGCATAAGGAAGTTGCCGTACCCAATGTCAGAACGGCAGCAGCGCAGAGCATCGGCAGCACCCGCACCGTCACCTATCCGGGCCGGATACAGCCGGCAAAGGATGTCAACCTGTCATTCAGGGTTGCGGGTCCTGTAGCCGCCGTACACTTCCGCGAGGGGCAGCACGTCCGTCAAGGAGACACATTGGCTGAGATAGAGGAGCGCGACTACGCCATACAGCTGGCCGCCACCACCGCCCAGTACGAGCAGGTCAAGGCCGAGGCCGGCAGGGTCATCGAGCTCTCGGACCGCGGCAGCGCCACTCAGAACGACTACGATAAGGCCCGTTATGGTCTGGAGCAGATAACCGCCCTCTACCACGCCCACCAGAACGCCCTCAATGACACGAAGATGCTCGCACCTTTCGACGGCTATGTCCAGCAGGTACACTTCGAGGCCGGCGAGACGGTCGGGGCCGGTATGCCGGTGATCACCCTCATCAGCGACGGCGCCCCGATCGTGAAGGTGGACATACCCGTAGATGACTTCGTCAATATCGACAAGGCCGTCCGCAGCTGGTGCACCGTGGACGTCTATCCCGGAAAGACATTTGAGCTCAGGCTCATCGACATAACCAAGAAGGCCAATCTCAACCAGCTCTTCACCGCCCGCTACGCCCTCCGTCCGGCACCGGACGGAACCCTGCCCCACTCCGGTATCAGCACAGGAGTCTGCATCGAGTACCGCACGGACGAGGACGGCACGGTCAGCATTCCGGCCACAGCCCTCTTCGAGGACAGAGGCGCCACCTGCGTCTGGGTGGTGAATCAGGGTAAGGTACAGAGACGGTCTGTAACAGCCGACGACATCGACCGCGACGGCAACGCCCGCATCATCTCCGGACTGAAGGCCGGGGAGACAGTCGTAACCGCCGGAGTCAATTCCCTGAAGGACGGAGCACAGGTCAAGGTACTCCCAGGCAAGTCCGCCACCAACCCGGGTAATCTCCTGTAAACCCACGAAGCCATGAACATATCTGAATACGCCCTGAAGAACAGGATACTGGTCGTGGCGGTGCTCATCTGCCTCGTGGTGGGCGGAGCATTTGCCTACAACAGCATGAGCAAGCTCGAGGACCCGGAGATCAAGGTCAAGGTCGCCGTAGTGGCCGCCGTCTACCCGGGAGCGACCGCCTACGAGACGGAGCTGGAGGTAACCCGCCCGCTTGAGGAGACCATCCGCAGGATCAGCGAGGTGGGAACGGTGACATCCCAGTCCTTCGACGACATGGCCATCATCACTGTCACCCTCAAGACCACTACCCCCGACTCCGACACCCAGCAGGAGTGGGACATGCTCCGCCGCAAGGTCAATGATGCCAAGGCCAGCCTCCCGGCATCGGCGCAGGTCATGGTCATGGACGACTACGGGGATGTCTACGGCATGTTCTACGCCCTGACATTCGACGGATACGGGTATGAGGAAGCCGGACGCTACGCCGACATGGTCTGCCGGGAGCTCAGCGACATAGAGGGAGTGTCCAAGGCCATCACCTACGGAGAGCGCACCCGCTGCGTGAACATCGACATGAAGGCCGACCGCATGGCCAACCTCGGAGTGCATCCCACCGAGCTGCTGACCACCCTCAATTCCCAGAACTCGGTCATCTACTCAGGATACTTCGACACCCCTGACCGCAGGATGAAGATAGAGATGGGGGACGCCTACGAAAGCATCGAGGACATACGCAACCTCATCATACAGGGCCATGAGGACGACCAGCTCAAACTCTCCGACGTGGCCGACGTCACCTACGGCTGGCAGACACCCGTGCGAAACTCCATGAAGTACGACGGACAGCCGGCCATCGGCCTGCTCATCTCAGCCGAATCCGGCACCGACATCATCAAGATAGGCAAGGAAGTGGAGGCCCGGCTGGAGGAAATCAAGGCCGAGTCCGTTCCAGCCGGCATGGAGTTCCACAAGGTATTCTTCCAGCCCGAGATAGTCGGCAGTTCCATCAACACCTTCATCGTAAATCTGATAGAATCCATCGTAATCGTTATCCTGCTGCTGATGCTGACCATGGGCTTCCGCAGCGGAGTCATCATAGCCACCAGCCTGGTGGTGATAGTCTTCGGCTCGTTCTTCATCCTGGACATGATGGACGGTACCCTCCAGAGGGTGTCCCTCGGCTCCTTCATCGTAGCGATGGGCATCCTGGTGGACAACGCGATAGTGATAGTGGACGGCATCCTCGTGGACATGAAGCGGGGAGTACCCAAGCCCCAGTGCCTGACCAACATCTGCAAGAAGACGGCCATGCCCCTGCTCGGAGCCACGGTCATCGCCATACTGGCATTTTTCCCGATATTCATGTCCCCGGACATGGCCGGAACCTACGTGAGGGACCTCTTCATCGTCCTGGCCGTCTCCCTGCTGCTGAGCTGGGTGCTTGCCCTGACCCACGTCCCGGTCCACTGCGACCTGACCCTGCGCTATCCCAAGGGCAGCGGCACCGCTTCTGAAAGCGTCGATCCTTTCGATTCGAAGATATACCGCTGGTTCCGCCGCGTGCTGGACCACGTACTCTCCCACCGCCTCATCGCCGTCGGCATAGCCGTCATCCTGGTGCTCGGCAGCGTGTGGTGCTATCAGTACATCCCCCAGATGTTCTTCCCCGACATGGCCTACAACCAGCTCTACATCGAGTACCGCATGCCCGAGGGCACCGCTCCCGGCAAGGTGGAGAAGGATCTGGAGGAGATGGAGGCATATATCCGGCAGGATGACAATGTCAATCACGTCGTCACCTCTCTCGGCGGCACTCCGGGAAGGTACTGCCTGGTAAGGGCCATCGCCGACCCCTCGCTGAGCTACGGAGAGCTGATCATCGACTATGAGGATTACGACAAAATGATAGAGAGCATCCCCAGGATACAGAAAGAACTGATGGCCGCCTACCCCGAGGCATACGTCAGGGTAAAGCAGTACAACCTGATGTACCGCCCCTATCCCATCGAGGCTATGTTCCAGGGACCTGACCCTGCCGTGCTCAAGGACCTCTGCGCCCAGGCCCAGGCCATAATGGAGGAGAGCGACGCCACCTGGCTGGTGACCGACGACTGGTCTCCGATGGTACCGGCCGTCAAGGTGGAATACGACCAGGCGGCTGCCCGTCAGGCCGGCATCTCCCGCAGTTCGGCCGGTATCTCCGTGATGGCTGCGGCAGAGGGCATCCCCTGCGGCACCCTCAACGAGGGAGGCGAGAGACTGGGCATCTACATCCGCAGCACCGGCATGGACGGAGAGCCGGTGGAGAGCATCCGCAACACCCCGGTATGGGGCCTGCTGCCGTCCGTATCGTCGGTTGCCAACATGGAGACCGTACAGGGAGTGATGACCGGCACCACCGGCCGGGCGGACATCATCGACGCCCTGGTATCACCACTGCCCCTGAACACCATAACCTCAGGCACCGTCATCGAGTGGAACGAGCCCAAGATCTGCCATTATAACGGGCAGAGAGCCATCAAGGCCCAGTGCAACAACACTGCCGGATACACCGCAGCCCAGGCCCGCGACGCCGTCAAGGACCGGATAGAGGCCATAGAGCTGCCAGACGGCTACACCCTCACCTGGCTGGGCGAGTACGATGCCAGCCGGCAGTCCACACGCTACCTGTTCAAGTACTTCCCGCACGCGATAGTGGTCATGCTGCTGATCATGATAGCCCTGTTCAAGGACATCAAAAAGCCGCTGATAATCGTCTGCTGCCTGCCTCTTGTGGCCATAGGCATAGTCTTCGGCATGCTGGCCGCCGGCATGAGCTTCGGCTTCGTGGCCATGGTCGGCTGCCTGGGCATCATCGGCATGATGATCAAGAACGGCATCGTCCTCATCGACGAGATAGACCGGCAGCTGAGCCTCGGAGTCGAGCCTTACAAGGCAGTGGTGGACTCAACCCTCTCCCGTCTGCGTCCCGTGATGATGGCCTCGATGACCACAGTCCTGGGCATGGCGCCCCTGCTCTTCGACCCGCTCTTCGGCTCGCTGGCTGTGACCATCATGGGCGGACTGACAGTGGGCACCCTGATTACCCTCGTCTTCCTGCCCGTACTGTACTCATTGTTCTTCAAGATTAAAAAGGCATGACCATGAGACATTTACCCGCATATACCCGGATTCTGGGCCTGATGACAGCGGCCCTCCTCCTGCTTCCTGCCGCAGCCACGGCCCAGCCGCAGAAACGCTTCCTCACCCTGGAGCAGTGCCGGAGCATTGCCCTGGACAGCAGTGCCATACTGCGCAGCGCCAGGCTGACGGAGGAGAAGACCGCACTGGACCGCAAGGCGGTAATCACCAACTTCCTGCCCAAATTCTCCGCCTACGGCCTCTACCTCTGGACCTCCAGTTCATTTGACTACGATTTCAGCGGCGGAGCCCTGCCGATATACAAGAATGTCTATGGGAACCTGGTACCGGACCTGATGAAGGACGCCGCCGGCAACATCGTCTACAACAACGGAATACCGGTGTTCAACCAGTACGCCGTGATCCCGCCGATGACCCTGAGCGTGGACCTGGCCAACACATTCACCGCAGGAGTCTCGGTGACGCAGCCGGTGTTCATGGGCGGCAAGATCATCTCGGGCTACAGGATGGCCGATATCGGCACTGAGATGGCCGGCCTCAACTCCAGGCTCAAGGCCTCCGAGGTCATCGTCTCCGTGGACGAGGCCTACTGGCTGTATGTCAAGACATGCAGGCTGATGGAGACAGCCGAGAGCTTCCGCGGTACTGTAGACAGCATGTACCACTTCGTACAGAACGCCATAGACGTGGGAATGGCCACCTCCACCGACCTGCTCAAGGTCGAGGTGCAGCGCAACAACGCGGAACTGTCCCTGGCCAAGGCCCGGAACGGACAGAGGCTCGCAATGATGAACCTCTGCCACATCCTCGGGCTGCCGCTGACCGCGGAGCTCGAGGTGGACCAGAGCGGATTTGACCTGGACAGCACCGGGCTAATCCCTGACATGGACCTTTCCGGGGCAACCGACTCCATCGAGAACCGTCCCGACTATCTTCTGCTGGAGCAGCAGGCCGAGCTGAAGCGCAGGAACGTGGATTTCGTCCGCTCCGACTTCCTGCCCCAGCTGGGAGTCATGGCCAGCTACGGTTACACCTACGGGCTGAAGCTGCAGGACGAGGTGCTCCTGAATCAGGCCGGCTTCACCGTCATGGCCACGCTCAGGGTGCCTATCTTCGCATGGGGCGAGGGCTGGCTTAAGGTGCAGTCTGCCAAAAAGGAGCATGAGATGGCGGTGACGGAGCTGGAACAGCTCTCGGGTCTGATGGAGCTTGAGATGGCCAAATGCCGTTATGCCGTCACCGAGGCGGCCCTGCAGGCGCAGATGGCCAGGACCTCGCTCGAAAGCGCCGAAACCAACCTGAAAGTATGCCGCGACCAGTACGAGCTGGGCATGGAAACACTGGTCAATGTGCTAGAGGCACAGACTCAGTGGAGCCAGTGCAGCAGCGCATGGATAGAGGCTGTGGCTGATTACAGGCTGGCCTGCACGAAATACTTGAAATCCATAGGCAAATTGTAGGTAACAATTTTGATATTTTCATAAATAATTACCATTTTTGCAGATTGCTAATGGTAAATTATGAAATTCTCGAAATTCCTACTTTCATCCTTTCTCCTGCTGCTTGCCGCAGGTCTTGTGATCTGCGCCGAAGCCCAGGAAAAGACAAAAAAGGTACGGGGTGTCACAGGCCGTTGTGAGATCACCCGTCACATCACACTGGAACAGGCTGAGAACAAGGCTCTTCAAGATGCAAAGGCCAATGCCCTCCGCAAGGCCGGAGTATCCGAAAAGCTCTGGACGGTAACAGGTCTCATAAGCCAGGACGACGGCAGCGAGTTCAGTCAGGTCCTTTCCAGAATGACCACCATGCAGGTGGAAGGCTATATCAACATCCTCAATGTAAAGTACACTGTAGAGACCGAGGGGGACAGGAGCTACTCCGTTGCCACCATCGATGCTGAAGTCAAGAGCGGCGGTACGGTAGACCCTACATTTGTCCTGGATGTCAACGGAGTGGACGGGATATATCCCAACGGAAGCTATCTCAAGTTCACGGCCAAGGTCTACGGACATGACGCATACCTGCACCTGTTCTGGTTCGATGAGACCGGAGGCTCCGTCATCTATCCCGGCCAGTACGAGAAAAAACAGGTATTCGAGAAAGAAAAGGAATACAGCTTTCCCGTCAATCCCTATATGCAGTATCTGATGGAGAAGCTGGACAATTCAAAAAAATTCGAGACCATCAACCTCATCCTTGTGGCCACCAAGAGGGATATCCCCTTTGTTGAGGAAGAAATCACCTTTGATTCCCTGCTCAAATGGATATATGCCATCCCGGCTGATGAGAGGGCGGCATGGAGAGAGGCGGTCGTAATACAGTAACTTACAGACTATGAAAAGGATTCTCACAGTCATTACAGCATGCTCCCTGGCGATGTATACCGCGACAGCGCAGAATGAGGACAGGGAACACGGATTCAAATGGGTAAGGACCATACACGAGGATGCTGTCCTACCTCTGTCCGAAGGTCTTGCCGCATTCAGTGAAAACGGCACATGGGGATATATGGACGCTTTCGGCAACAAGGTCATCCAGCCGTCCTTCGACAGGGCTATGGATTTCAGGGGAGGCGCCGCCCCTGTCTACAAGGACTCCAAATGGGGCGTAATCAACAATTCCGGGTATGTCGTCATCCCCATCCAGTACGACACCATCACCACTTTCTCCAACGGGACGGCACTGGCCGTAAAGGACGGGGTGCATTACTACCTGTATGCTACCGGACAGGTACGCCAGCTTCCGGAAAGGCTCACATTCTATCCGTACAGCGACGGGGTGGCCAGAGTCAGGAAGGCCTCCGGCAAAGGAGGAAAATTCGGATATATCGACAACGACAAGGGATATTATACAATAGACCACAAATATGACAATGCCGGGGACTTTCAGTATGGCTACGCCATAGTCAGTCGCAAAGGGAAAAGCTTTATTATCAACCACAAAGAAGGCCGATACAAGATCATAGGCAACATCCCAGTGGACGGTTCGGCCATCTCGTCCCACACCGGCGCAGGCTTCACCCTCAAGGACAACGGCACATACAACCTCATAACCAAGGACGGCCGCCACTTCAAAGAAGTACAGACCGGATACACCTCTGCTGAACCTTTCAGAGAGGAACTGGCCCTCGTATCCGACGGCGGCAGTTTAAAATTCATCCATCCATCAGGAGCCACTGCCATATCCCTTGCGGAATACAAAGCTGCCGGCAGCTTCAGCAGCGGCCTGGCATGGGTCAGGACTGCTGACGGCATGTACGGATACATTGACAAAAAAGGGAAAATGGTCATAGACCCGGTTTTCAGCATGGCCGGAGATTTCAGCGAAGGCTACGCCTCCGTCATCTATGAAGGGCGAAAGGGAATAATCAAGCTGCCGGCACCCTATGACACACAGCCTATACTGGACATCAGCGGAGCTAGGATAAGCGACGCCAACTCCAACTCCACCATAGAGCCTGGCGAGACATTCCGCTACACAGTCTCCCTTGAGAACAACGGGGACGAGACTGCCATGGGTGTAACAGTCAGCATAACGGCGGCAGGAGAGCAGACAGGCCAGATATTGTTCGACAAAGACCAGATTCAGATTCCCGAGCTGTACTCCGGTGACACAGAGGACCTGACCTTCACAGGAAGGGCCGGCACCTATCTGGCTCCGGGAGAGATCAACCTCGAAATTACTGCCGGAGCTGACAATCTTTTCTCGAGCTCCACCATCTCCAAGACCGTCAAATCCGGAGCTGCCAGTCGCAGCCGCATGGTAATAGCCAGCTACAGGGTCTACACCCCGGACAACACCCCCATTACCCAAGGCCAGCCTGTAAGACTTGAAATCTACATCAAGAATGACGGTACGGACCCGGCCAGAGGTGCTGCGGTACGGCTAAGACTTCCCGACGGAGTCACTGCCAGGACCACCGAGCTGAGCGCCGGCAACGTCGCTCCCGGAGAGGCGGTAAGAGTCACCACCCTGATGGACATAGACCCCGCCACGGCACAGACCTCTTTCTCCGTCATCGCCAGCGTATCCGAAATGTCCAAGAAACAGTCTGATGTGAAGTTCGTCACATTTGACCTTGGAGAAACAAGTTCTTCCGCCAATTTCCTACTGCAATAAGATGAAAAGACTATACATTATATTATTCTCTCTCCTCGTCCTGAGCTATGCGGATGCCAGGGCACAGTTCATGAAGTTCTCCCTCGGCATGGAACTGGGAGGCTCTTTCCTGATGCACATGCCCCCTCAGGAAGACATCATATACAGCGGAGGGGCACAGGGAGGTCTGTTCATGGACCTCTACTTCGGACGTTATCTGGGTGTCAGCGGCACTGCCCAGTATGCTTTCCAGATATTCAACCACAATCTGGGCAGCGACCTGACAGCCACAACCATGCAGCATTATCTCCAGGTACCGGTAATGCTCCAGGTCAGAACTTGCAGAGTCCTCACAGTTGAAGCCGGCATCATGCAGTCAATCCTAGTGGCCTCACAGTATCAGGAGAGTGCCGGAGACAACACCGGTTTCACGGCCAATCCGGACCCAGGGGCGGCCAAATACATCCTGAGCGCGGCAGCTGCGCTCAAGATCAACCTTGGCAAGAGTGTGTACCTCACCCTACGCGGCACATACGGACTCAGCCAGGCCTATAACTATTTCGGCCAGGGAGCCATACCGGTCTCAGTCCAGATGGGCCTGGGATTCAGGTTCTATACGTTCCGTAAATCAGCCTTCAAACTCTAAACTGCGAAGTATGAGAAAAACACTGACAATCACACTGACAGCAGCCCTGCTTCTGGCCTGCGGCTGCACCAGCACCATAGAAGAAGGGGATCTGGGCATCTTCCCCTTCCTGGAAGTAGACCGGGCCGAAATCTCAGCCGGGGATGCCCCGGGAACATTTGCAATCGGAGTATACAGCAACAGGGACATTTCCGTCTCCAACGGCAACTCCCTTTGGATGAAAGCTTCCCTCAACTCCACACATGACAGCGTCATAGTGGAGATAGAGCAGAATACCGAATTCGAAGACCGCTCAGCAGAAGTAATCATATCCATCTCGGACGGCCACATCGCGGAGACCGTCACGGTCACCCAATTTTCCTCCGGCATGCCCAGCATCTCGCTCCCGTCCGTTCTCAGCTACAGCGATGTGAGCATGGACCTTACAGCCGAGATTACCAATCCCGGAAGCTCTTCCGTCATAGGAGCCGGATTCATCCTGAGCACCCTGAACGGAAGTGAAACCGAGTATCCGGCGGCGATATCCGGGAACTATCTGTCAGCAACTGCTACTGGGCTGTCAAGTTCCACCCAGTACTATATCCGGGCATACGCCGAAAACGCATCCGGCAGATATCTGTCAGGGAGCATAGCCTACTATACAGCGGGAGCTCCGGTGATGGATTCCACCGTAATCAATGTGGACACATATACCAACAGCATCACCATCACCGCCACCATGTCCTATCCCGGCTCGTCCACTACCACATACGGCCTACTGCTGGGCAGAGAGCCGGAACTGACCGAGGAAAATGCCGAATACAAGACTGTCCACAACGATGTGAGCTCCAGTACAGAGCCCATAACCTGGACCGATACCTTCTACGATCTCCGTCAGGGAACCGGCTACTACTTCCGGACATACGCCGTCAATGAATACGGTACTTCATACGGGAATGAGGAACATACCTACACCACAGGCACTCCGGACCTTCCCCGCTACAACATCACCGCGGACATCAGTATCAGACCCTACGAAAACCAGCCTGAAGATCTAAATCTGAGTCTGGGCAGGGCGTTCCAGCTGGCTTATTTCAGAGATGACATCAGAGGCAGCGGAGACTGGGCGTGGAACTACACCAATATCTTGGATACTGACACCACCATAACGTTCGAAACATACGAAGGCAAGCAAAAGCTCGTATATTTAAACATCAATCCTGGCTCCATAAATGAAGGCTGCGATACCAAAAATGACAACGAGCTTGTAAGATTCGAGCACAAAGAATGGTACGTATTAGAAAACCTCCTGTACGCTGTTAATGATGTAGAGATTCTTAGTGACATGACCATTGCCCCGGAAATCAAGTACCTGACCTCCTACATAGATCTGGAGATGACCTATACTGATGCTAACGGCAATCAGGTCTCCGACCTCTCCACACTCCTCATGCCGGATGCGACCGTGGAGATAGACGGACTGAGCCGGGAGTGCGCAATACTTGAAGACGGTAGCAGCCTCTACGAGGGCGAATTCTCCGGATACAGCATATCCTCCTACGATGAAAATCAGGACAGCGTAAGATCCCTGGGCAGTTCCGCAGTACTGCCCTCATCCGGCCGCCCCCTTACTTTCTCAGTGACCCTCAATTTCACCGACGGGTCGTCCAGAACACTTGACTGCGGCTACGGAGCCATCAAGCCGGGCAGATACTACAGGATACGCCTCAACCTGCTGGAAGTCTCCTATGAGAACGGAACGGGCTTCGAACTGGAAGTGATAGAGGACATTGACGAAGACATCGAAATAGAATTCTAACCAATACGAACATGAGAATCCGACACATACTCACCATACTCCTGCCTGCGGTCCTCATATTCTCCGCAGGCTGCTCCAAAGAGCCGGAGAAAGAGCTCCCCACCGGGAAGTTCCCTGTGACCGTATCCGCTACCGGATACCGGCTGGAGCCGTCCGGCACCAAGGCCGTGACTGACCTGGAAACCGACCTCATCTATGCCTATCCCTTCTCCCTGAACGTGACTACTGCCCTGACCGGAACTCTTTTCTCACCGTACTACACTGAGGGCAACAACTTCACCTACCTCATGCCCGAGCCAACCCAGGACATCATCTTCACAAATCTCCGTGACGGTACGGACGGCTGGACATTCACCACCTCCGCCACCCAACCCCTGCTGACAGTAGGCACGGACGGAACCGAGGGCAGCGACTACGACTTCGTAGTCGGCTTCCTGCCCGAGTCCGACATGGGAGAGGGCGGTGGGACCTACCCGGTAGATCTCAGAAGAAAGGCAGCCCGTCTAAGTGTCAACCTCCGCGTAAAGGCCACGGGCAGCGAAGACCTGATAGCGGACCTCTCCTCTATGTTCTCCAGCATCTCCCTCTCCGTCAATACATACAGCACCTATCAGGTCAATCATGTAAGTCTCGACGGCACCGGTGAGGCATATTCCGGGGAGACCACGATGACATGGACAAATGACTCCATTCCTGCTGGAGATACGGCTACCGTCGTCTATCAGAAGTTCATCCTGCCGGCCACCGGTGAAGTCCTTACCCTGACTCTCACCTCGCCTTCCGGCTATCAGAAGACCCTCGAGGCCTCCATGAGCCAGGTAATGTCCGCCAACCGCGACTACAATCTGACCCTGACCCTCCGCCAGACCGGAGCCGGCTTCGACTTCAATATTGACAGCTTCACAGAGGAGGACATGGACATCGAATTCGGCAAGGGGGACCTGGTGACCCTCTCCGTCACCCCCTCCATGCTCAGCATCGACATGGACACCAAGGCCGGTGACGGCGACACCTACGACGGCTTCGTACTGGGCCGCGACGACCTCTATCTCTACTGCTTCTCCGCCCAGACCGACTCGCTGATACACGGATATCCGATACGCCAGACTTCCATCGAAACTGACAGCTCCTACACGTTCCGCATGCCGCAGGGCAGCTACCGGACGGCTTTCATGAATATGGACGTCATCACCCCTGGCAGCAAGTTCCGCATAGACACCACTTCGAAGAGCTACATCCGGTACTCGGACTTCCGCCTGAAGATGGACCGGAAACGCCATCTGGAGACCCCGCTGATAGAGGGACACTACGACAACATAGTGAACGTGACCGACTCGGACTTGGAGATACCTGTCAACCTGGGAAAAGAGACCACCGGATACCGCGTCCTCCTCAATCTGGAGAATCCGGACAGTCTTGTCCTCAGCGATATTGTCAAATATATGTGGATTTCCATCAGCGATTTCATGGACTACGGATATCCTCTGGAGAACAACTACGGGTATTCCTCAAATACCACATTTGTAAGCCCTATTATCTACCCGGACAATCTCCAGCCAGCCGACTACCACGGCAAGACATACCGGCTCCTGCTTGACGCTGAATTGAATACCGGCTGGAGCGCAGAATTAAGCCTCGACATCATTACTTCTGACGGGCAGACAAAACGTATGACTCAAAGCATCAGCAATTCCGGAAACCAAGGTTTCCACACAATTATCCTAACCCTGAACATCAACGATATCCTGTAGCCATGAAAAAGTTTACCGCATATATACTCATACTGTCAGCCTTGATTTCCGGGTGCAGCCGGGAGGAGACAGCTTCCCTGACAGGTGGCACACTCGAGCTCACCGTCTCCGCCCCGTACTTCGACATCGAGACCAAGTCCGGAGAAGCAGAATTTACCGATGACATAACAGCCTATCTTCTGACCGGCACTGCCCAGGCAGCCGACCCGGTTCCGCAGGACTACGCCGCCGGCTCCTCCTACTTCTTCACACTGCCGTCAGGAGGGGACAACATAGTCTTCACCACCGTAGAGGCAGTGCCGGCAGCCTATACCGCTTCCATGGACTTTGCCAACGGGACGATAGCCGTCACAGCCGCAGAAGGACAGCCCGTAGGACGGGACCTGCTGTTCGGCTGGTTGCCGGAGTACTCAGCCGGCCAGACTCAGGCATCCATAGACCTGCGCAGGGCCTCATCCCGGCTGAATGTAAGCCTCCAGGCCATCTACGGAGTGGACACGGTCAGCGACCTCTCCTCCACCATACAGAGCGCTGAAGTATCCATCTCCGGCCTCTACACCTCGGCCCTCCTTAACTACAAGGACCTGAGCTGCCAGTACTCCGGAGAGGGCAGCATAGCGTTTCCCCTGCCGATGGACGGGAACGGGATGTATTCCACGCGGGTCATGACCCTGCCAGGCATTTCTTCCGCAACCTCCACCCTTATCCTCAGCCTGACCATGCAGGACGGCACGGTCCGCAGCTATTCCTCACAACTGCCATCCGTGATAAACCCCAACTACAGCTACAATATGAACCTCCTGCTGAGCTGGGACAACTCCACCGCAGACTTCACCCTCTCCGACATCTCCATGAGCACTGTCGAGATGGACGGTATTCCCGACCAGAGCTTCGACCTGCTCACATTCAGTGAAAACTTGCTAACATTCAGACAGGAAGGAGGATATGGACGTACTGTCAGTGTCATTGAGAGCCGCCTTGGGACATGGACAGCTGAGATTCCGACAGAGGCCCTGGAGCATTTCTATTTCCGCAGCGAGCCAAACGGCACGGAGGCCACAGTGGACAGTCCCGTCCTTACCGGAGAGGAAGGAGACGGCCTCTACATACAGTCCCTGACCAACAATACCGGAAACCGTCTCCAGTACTCCATACCGTTCTCAGTCTCAGACGGAGACAGTACTTACACCTACTATCTGGATATCATCCAGTCCGACGGCAGCACCCAGAGCATAGAATACACCTCCGACTCATATCACTATATAAACGTCAGCGGGGAAAATCTTACGTACATCAAATTTAACGATAGCGGAGAACCCGACACTTTAACCAACGGATACGTAAATGGACATTATGAGATAGGGCACTACATGGTGAGCGGAGAACTAATCACAAGACTGAGTATGAACGATGCCAACTTCAGATCCCTATCCTTCAGCAACTGCACCACACTGGAGGAGCTGACCACATACAACTGCTACGGGGACATCTCCAGTCTGGACCTTTCGTTTGCAGAGGGACTTGAAAACCTGCACATCGACTTCAATGACACCGATATCACCACCCTTGATCTGAGCGGCAACACAAACCTGAAAACCATCAATCTGGATATCAACACCCTGTCCGAACTGACTCTGCCTCCTGGATCAGGAAAGCTGGAAAGCCTGTACCTGTATAACACCAACAGTCTCCACGCCCTCGATGCCAGCGGACATACAGGCCTGCGCGAACTTTCACTCAGCGGTACATTCAAATCCCTCAATTTCAATGGCTGCTCCGCCTTGACAGAACTAAACCTGCAAGGCTCGGTATGCGATAGCCTTAGCGAGCTCAACATCTCCGGATGCACCTCCCTGAGAAAATTCTACCTGTATGGAGAGGCTCCCCTTGACAGTCTAGACTTCACCGGCTGTGAGTTCATTGACAACATTGAGATAATGTACAATCCCACCATAGCAAGCATCCTGATACCGGATGCCCGGGACCTCTCCTACCTGCGCATCGATGGTTTCAGCTCCCTTGCAGAACTCAGTCTTGCAGGATCCAGTATTGACTACCTGAATCTCTACAACTGCGATGCCATCGAAAACCTGGATCTGAGCCAGCTTGACATCACCCGGCTGAATGTGTATCATTGCGATGCCCTGACCGGCATCAATCTGGCCTCCAATCCCTCACTGAGATATTTCTCATCCAGGGGAAATAACCTCCTTGCGACAATGAACCTCTCCGGCACCACTGCTCTGGACAGCCTGGACATATCCTGGTGCGGGACCCTGTCCGTCCTGAATCTGGACGGCTGCACCGGACTGTCGTACCTGAATTTCGAGGTCTCAGGGACAGACAACTCCGGCCTTCCCGAAGTGGACGGACTCACCGGTCTCAAAACCCTGCACCTGAACTCAGCCAGGACTTCCGGCCTGGATCTCAAGGCCATGACCTCCCTCAAGGACGTGCAGCTGCGCTCCTGCTCCTCACTGGGGACCGTGGACTGCTCCGGCCTTACAGGCCTGACCCATTTCTACAACAGCAACAGCGCATCCTCCATCCTCCTGATGGGCTGCACCGGTCTGGACTCGCTGAGCATAGAAGGCGGCAGCAGACTTACCGCCATTGATCTAGAAGGAGCCGGCTCCATAAAATATCTCAGACTGTACAACATCATCAACAGCGGATTTACCGACCTGAATCTCACGCTCCCCTATCTGGAAGAGCTGGTCATCCAGAACTTCAGCAATCTGAAATCCCTTCAGGTCGCTGAAGGCAACATGCTGAAAAAGGTGTATCTGCGAGACAACGGCGACCTTAAATTTGCAAATACCCACCTGAACGCAGCCTCTACTCTGGAAGAACTCCAGATTGTAAACTGCGCGCATGCAAGTGATCAAAATATACCGAGAGACAGTCTGAATCTGTCCGGATACAACGTCCTGAGACTCGCAAGCATCACAGACTGCTATAATTATATCTATGGAGCCTCTTTCGAAGGCTGTTCTGCCCTGACTGACCTGCGGCTGACAAATAATACGCCACTGGAACACCTCAACATAACCGGCTGCACAGCCCTTAACAGCATTGACCTGCGCCACAATCAACTGGATTCAGAAGAATTGAAAAAAATGCTTGAATCACTTCCGGACCGCAGCGGCTCCTCCAACCTGTACAGTATAACCGGAGACCTGAGTCTCATACAGACCGAAGTAGACAACGCGCAGGCCAAGGGCTGGTTTAGAACTGAGGAGAACCTACCTGACCTGGAATTCTCATTCGACCTAAATTATGAATAAAACCCAAATACCATGATTTGTGATTACAGACTCAAAGTGTTTCATACAGTGGCGGTGAAGGGCAGCTTCACTGCAGCTGCAAGGGAACTGGGCATCACCCAGCCTGCAGTCAGCAACCATATTTCGGAACTTGAAGGAGCCATAGGGGACTCACTCTTTTACCGCAGCAGGAAAGAGACTGTCCTCACGCCCAAGGGGAAGATTCTGTTCGACTATGCGGAAAGGATTCTCAACCTGTACCGGTGCGCGGACAGGGAGCTGATGCCTTCCAGAAGGAGCGAGCATCTCCGGATGGTAATCGCGGCTGTTCCGGAAGCTGTCAGGTACATACTCAAGCCGCTGGCCGAGCACTATAGCCGCATATATTCGGGTACAGAGATAACGGTCCTGGAACGCAGCAGGGAAGAAGCCGCGGCAATGCTTGCTGACGCCGAAGCGGACCTGGCTGTTACAGATGCTCCGGTAGACGGTGCGGACAGCTCCGTATTCGCCACAGTGTCAATCTCCGGAGCCTCCCGTCCCATGGCCGTATACTACATCAGCAAGTCAGCGGACACGGACAATGAAGATGTCATAAACGACTTCCTTCTCTGCTGCAGGACATTCAAATAAAGCCCGGGCAACCATAGCCGGAAGCCAGAAAGAGTGGCAGGGGATTTGCATTTTCGTATAAAAAGGATAACTTTGTAAGAAGTATACGGAAAATGGATAGGATAGTAATATTTTTCATGACCCTGCTGTCACGGCTGCCGCTGAGAGTGCACTACGCATTCTCATCATTTTTGGCGTGGCTGCTGCAGAAAGTCCTGCACTACCGCGTCCAGACAGTCAACATCAATATAGCACGATCATTTCCGGAACTCAACTACAAGGAGATCAGAGAGGTGGTGGACGATTTCTATCACCATCTCGCGGACACTGTCGTAGAGTCGGTATGGATGCTCACGGCATCGACGGAAGCCGTGGGCAGGCAGGTACGCATAACCGGCCAGGATGCCCTGAACAAGGCTCTGTCCCTGAACCGCAATGCCGTGATAATGGTCGGACATCTGGGCAACTGGGAGATCTTCACCGGTCTGCCCGATCTTAGGAGCCACTACGGCATCGACATCGACAACAAGGACTTCCTCTACGTGTACAAAAGACCCAAAAGCAAGCTGGCGGACAAAGTCATCACACGCATCAGGACCAGGCACGGCTCCTGCTCCCTTATCGAGTCGCACCAGATCATCAGGCACATCGTCCGCCACCGCGAGGGCCGACAGGCATTTTTCTTTATCTGTGACCAAAATCCGCCCCACTGCATGAGCCGCTTCATCGCGGACTTCCTGAACCAGAAGACCTACATGATCGAGGGACCAGAGACCGTCGCTGCCAAAATGGGCATGCCGGTCCTCTACTGCGGTCTGATCCGACACGGACGGAAGGACAACGAGGCGCATTTCGAGCTGATAGCGGAGAACGCCGCGGAATGTCCCGAGGGCTTCATCACGGAGAGGTTCGCACGCCTGCTGGAAGCCGACATCATAGAACATAAGTCAACGTGGCTGTGGAGCCACAAAAGATGGAAAAAACGCATATCATGAAACTTAGAATCATCACCGTGCCGGTACTGGCCGGCATCATGGCACTGACAGCCACAGGACAGAATGTCAACCGACTGGAGAAAGGTCAGACCCCTCCGGACGGAGTAGTCATCTACTCCCTGCCGCAGACTTCCGTGCATCTTACAGTAGAAGCTGTCTGCGAGACCTTTACCCCCGGTCCGTACAGCGGATATGCCAAGAAATATCTCGGCATCGACGTACCTCAGGAAGCCAGCACCACATACACCCTCAGCAACGTCAGAATGACTCCATACCTGGAGGCTGACCGCTCGTGCAGCTATATCGTCAATCTCGACGGCCTGCTGGGAGAGGCTTCTCCGGCTTCCTTCTTCGAATTTTCCTCACAGGGCCTCCTGCTTCTGTCCGACGAGAACAAGGGCAGCGGCAATTCCTGGAGATTCCCTTCCATTGCACCCGGAACCGAAGTCCTGTCATCAGAGGCGACAGCCAACCTGACCTCCACCGAGACCACTCTGTACCGGACTGTCCGCAACGACCAGGGCGGATACGACCGTGTGGCCGTCCGCCAGAGCCAGGTAGTGGAGAAAAGTCCTGAGAAGAAAGCCCAGGAAGCAGCGGCCATGATTCTCTCCCTAAGGGAGAACCGCATCAACATCATCACCGGAAATACTGACGCCACGTTCAGTGGAGACGCCCTCAGGGCAGCTGTAGAAGAGATCGGACGCCTGGAGAACGAGTACATGGCACTCTTCACAGGCACCACAGTTTCCTCCGTCCAGGAGATGAGTTTCGAGGTAGTACCGCAGGCAGGCAAGGAGGAGGAGCTGGTCATAGCATTCCGCATCTCGGACACCCACGGACTGCTTCCTCAGGACAATATCTCGGGACGTCCCATCGTGATGGAGATAAGCCCTGAGGATGCAGAGGACTTCTACTCCGAACAGGTAATCGGAGAGGTGGAGGCCCGCAAACCGAGGGCCAAGCACGAGGCAGCCCTCCGCGGCAATATATTTTACCGTATCCCGGCGATATGCACGGTACGCATTATTGACGGACAGGACCTCATCCTCAAAAGCCGGATACCGGTATATCAGAAGGGTGAGGACCTCACCTTCCCCGTACATGTTCTCGTAAAATAACTGTTAACAACTTATAAACACTAACGACGTATGACAATCGACAATCTAGATCCCAAATGCGTGTGGAAAAATTTCTATGCGCTGACACAGATTCCCCGTCCCTCGAAGAAAGAGTGGAGGGCAGTGGACTTCATGGAGAATTTCGGCAGGAACCTCGGACTGGAGACCATCCGCGACGAGGTGGGCAACATCATCATCCGCAAGCCCGCCACCCCCGGCATGGAGAACCGCAAGGGCGTAATCCTTCAGGGCCACCTCGACATGGTGCCCCAGAACAACAATGACGTACAGCACGACTGGGAGAACGACCCCGTGGAGACATGGATTGACGGCGAGTGGGTGAAGGCCAAAGGCACCACCCTGGGAGCCGACAACGGTCTCGGCTGCGCCGTTGCCATGGCAGTGCTTGAGTCCAACGACCTGGTACACGGTCCCATCGAGGCCCTCTTCACCATCGATGAGGAGACCGGCATGACCGGTGCCAAGGCCCTCAAGGGAGGCATCCTCAAGGGCGACATACTGGTCAACCTCGACTCCGAGACCGAGGGCGAGCTCTACGTGGGCTGCGCCGGAGGTCTGGACACCGATGCTGAGTTCAGCTACAAGTCCGAGCCGGTAAGCAAGGACACCGACCAGTACCGCATCATCATCAAGGGACTCCGCGGAGGCCACTCCGGCATGGAGATCAATGAGGGACGCGCCAACTCCAATAAACTGATGGCCCGTCTCCTCCTTCCCCTGCTCAGGGACTTCAAGGGAGAGCTCATCTCCATCGAGGGCGGCAACATGCGCAACGCAATACCGCGCGAGGCACAGGCCACAGTCGCCCTGCCCGAGAAAAAAGCTGCCAAGGCCCTCAAGGCCCTGGACGCAGCAGTAGCCGACATCGAGCACGAGTACGCTCCCATAGATCCCGGCATCGAGGTCCTCGTGGAGAAGACCAAGGGAGCCAAGAAGATTATCCCCACCGACGTCGCCCTGAACGTAGTGAAGGCCCTCCTCGCCTGCCCCTGCAACGTGGACCGCATGAGCCTCGTGATGCCCGGTCTCGTGGAGACATCCAACAACCTCGCAATCGTGAAATCCGACAACAAGAAGATCAACGTCAAGACCCTCATGAGAGGCTCGACAGATTCCGCAAAATATGCCCTGAGAGACGCGATTCAGAGCGCCCTCGAGCTCGGCGGCGCCAAGGTCAAGTTCTCCGGCGGATACTCCGGCTGGCAGCCCAACATGGAATCCGATATCCTCAGGACCATGAAGGAGACCTACAAGGCCCTCTACGGCAAGGAGCCTGAGGTAAAGGCCATCCACGCCGGCCTCGAGTGCGGTATCCTCTCCACCAACTACCCTCATTGGGACATGATATCCTGCGGACCGACCCTGATGTCTCCCCACTCTCCCGACGAGCGCCTGCTCATACCCACCGTGGAGAAGTTCTGGAACTTCATCAAGGAAGTCCTCAAGAACATTCCTGCGAAGTAATTTTGGTAATTAACGGATAATTCGTATATTTGCAGCCCTTTCCCGTACAGGGGAAGGGCTTTTTAATTACTAATTTAATAACAATCAAAATGTTAAAACAGTACGAAACCGTTTTCATTGCAACTCCCGTTTTATCTGAGGAACAGATAAAGGAAGCGGTAGAAAAGTATCGCGGCTACATCCTCTCCGAGGGTGGTGAGATCGTGAACGACGAGGACTGGGGCCTCAGGAAACTGGCCTACCCCATCCAGAAGAAGACCACAGGG
>DVHI01000087.1 GCA_018712275.1 Candidatus Coprenecus avistercoris
GGCTGGTTCTATGGCTTCAAGCTGCACCTGATAATCAACGACCGCGGAGAAATACTCAATTTCATGATTACACCCGGTAATACCGATGACCGCGAGCCGCTCAGGAACGAGCGCTACGTGCAGGACATCAGACTGGAGCGGCCTTTCGCGGGACCAGTGGGCATTTGAGGTCTATGACACCCGCACGATGGAGAGAACGGCCCGCTTTCTCCATTCCGGCAACGGACCTTTCGAAGTGCTCTCGCCTTCATCCTATGTTGCAGGCGACACTCTGTTCGTTTTGGAAGGCACCAAGGGCAAACTGTACTCCATACCGCTGAGCGAGGCGGCTGAAGGCAAGGGAATTCAGGAGTTCTCTTTCAAATTCCACACAATGAAGGCCGTTACCTACAAGGGGCAGATTCTCTCTCTTAACCCATACTGGTTCGAGAGCAGGGAGGCCGGTGTTTTCAACGGAGAACCAAAACTGTTCTTCTCAGACGGCAACCTGATTCCTTACGATGACAGCAAGGTCTCTTCTGTAAACTGCTTCCAGGGTCACTTGCTTACAAATCCTGAAAAGGGCGCCATAGTATATGTCGAGAACTCCTATCCACTCGTCGAATTCTATGAAGGCAGTCTCCGTCTGACAAAGAGCGTCACGGGCCCGGATAAATTCAAGCCGGAATACCTGAATTCCAACGGTATGCTTTTCTTTGCAAAACTATACGGACGCCCCTATGGTCCTGTCTGCAGCGATGACAGCTACATCTATCTCCGGTATGATGACAACCTGAGCTCAGAGCCCATACTGAGCGCAGAACTGATAGACGGTAATGTTGCGATAAGTTTCAATGACGGGGATACGGAAGAGGGTGCAGCCAAGGATGTCCTGATTTTCGTACTGGACTGGGAAGGCAACATGCAGGGCAGTTACCGCCTGGAAGGCCTGGCTGTGTGCAACGCCATAAGCTCCGGCGGAAACGGAATCCTCTACGCCAGCACCGAAGACCCCGACACCGGGCAGCTTACCATCCTTCGTTATAAACTCTTCTGATAGAAGTTATATAGGACTCCTGAATTTTGGGATTTCCGGCAGAATTTTTGTATCTTTGTCTGATGTACTGAAATTTTAAACACTATGGCAGAAAACAGCACTTTTTCCAAGACAAAGATTGAGGTCGGCGGAGGTTCCATCATGCTCGGGCTGATAGTCCTCGGATGGTTCATCTACGCCGGCATCGGACGGTTTGCGGACAGGGACCGCAGCGTGGTGGTCAAGGGCCTCTCGGAGAGGGAGGTGGTGGCGGACCAGGTCATCTGGCCGCTGGCTTACAGACTGGCGGGCAACGACCTGCGCTCGCTGTACAACGAGATAGAGCGTTCCAACACCGTCATCGTGGACTTCCTCACATCCAACGGCATCCCCCAGGACGAGATAACTGTCTCCCCGGCTTCGGTGACCGACCTTCAGGCCGAGAGATACGGCTACAACAACGAGGACCCCAATCGTTACAAGGCGGTATCGGTGGTGACCGTGGCCTCCGACAAGATAGACCTGGTGCGCAGCCTGATGAGCAGGCAGGGAGACCTGCTTAAAAAAGGCGTGGCTATAGCCGGTGATGATTACCAGTTCCAGACCGTATTCTCCTTCAACGGACTCAACGACATAAAGCCGGAAATGGTGGCCGAGGCTACGAAGAACGCCAGGGCTACGGCCCAGAAGTTCGCGGAGGACTCCGACAGCAAGATCGGCAAGATCCGCTCGGCTTCCCAGGGCCAGTTCTCCATCTCCGACCGGGACCAGAACACCCCCCATATCAAGATAGTAAGAGTAGTAACGACCATCGAGTATTCTCTCAAGGACTAATGGCGGCAGCAGCATTATCGGATTACAACGAAGCGGCCCTGAGACTCTCCAGGGGGAGTTTCGTCAGGCTGACCGTGACGGAGGAGGACATGCGTCCGTTCTTCCGTCCGGGCCGGGACAGTGTGCTGCTCGCACCGGTAAGACTCAGCGGGACACAGCATTATACGCAGGCTGAACTGCAGGCTTTCCAGGCACACAGCGATGTCTCCGGCCGCAAGTGGCGCAATGTCACGGCCGGCCAGGACCGTATCACCATCCGCCGCCGGGACGTAGTCCTGGTGCGTACCGGAGAGGAACGGACACTCCGTCTGCTGCGGGCGGTCCATGTCTGGGGTACCCTTCTCCTGCTGCGGTGCGACTGCGGCAGGTCCTCCTATATCAGTGCGACGGTCTCCGATGTGGTCGGAGTAGTGGTGGAGGGGACAATAAGGGGCGGCACCCCCTTCCGCTCGACCCAGCGCAAATGGCGGTATGCCTCCAAGCTCTGGACGGCCTCCTACCGTGCCCGCTCCTGGGCCGGGAAGGTCCGCCGCAACCCCCGCAGGAGCCTCTCTTGCGTGGTCTCCGCAGCGGTATTGTCCCTGGTCATCATTTCATGTACCGGGCGGGGAGGAGCGGATATTATAGGTATAGAGAACGGGCAGTTCGTCAAGGACGGCAGTCCGTATTATTTTATAGGTACAAATTTCTGGTACGGCCCGATTCTGGCCTCGGAGGGCCGCGGTGGCGACCGGGAACGGCTGACCCGCGAACTGGACAGTCTCTGTTCGATGGGCGTCCGCAATCTCCGCGTGCTGGTGGGCTCCGACGGTCCGGAGGGTGTGTACACGAAGGTGGAACCGACCCTGCAGTACGCCCCCGGCAGGTACAACGACACTCTGCTCCGTGGCCTGGACTACTTCCTGGTGGAACTGGGCAAGCGGGATATGGAGGCCGTGCTGTACCTGAACAATGCCTGGGAGTGGAGCGGCGGCTACTCGCAGTACCTCCAGTGGACCGGGCACGGGGACATTCCCCTGCCTAGAGTAGCGGGCTATGACGCCTACGTGGACTATGTGGCCGGATTCATGAAGTCCGATACCGCTCGGACTCTCTTCCGCCGATACGTGATGGACATCATCTCCCGTACCAACACGGTCACAGGCAAGGCCTACCGCGACGACCCGGCCATCTTCTCGTGGCAGATATGCAACGAGCCCCGGCCTTTCGGAGCGGACAACAAGGAGGTCTTCCGCGACTGGCTCATTTCCACGGCTGAGCTGATCAAGTCCATAGACCCCAACCACATGGTCTCGGTCGGCAGCGAGGGCAAGTACGGCTGCGAGGTGGACCTGGGCCTCTGGGAGGAGATAGGCCGCTCACCGCATATCGACTATCTGAACATCCATATCTGGCCCTTCAACTGGGGCTGGACTACCCGGGAGGACATGGCCTCGGGCAATGTGACGCCCGCCGTGGAGCTCTCCCGCGAATATCTGCAGGAGCATCTGGAGGTCGCCCGCCGCGTGGGCAAGCCCCTGGTGGTCGAGGAATTCGGCTTCCCGAGGGACAGTGTGGGATTCTCCCGCAGCACGTCGGTGAGCATGCGTGACGTGTACTATGACGCCATACTTTCGGAGATTACGGACGAGGCCGCCGGAGGAGGACTCCTGGCCGGGTTCAATTTCTGGGGCTGGGGAGGCCTTGCCGAGCCTTCCGAGGACCATCTGATGTGGCAGCCCGGGGACGACTACACCGGTGACCCCGCCCAGGAGGAGCAGGGGCTGTATTCGGTATTTGCCTCCGATACCTCCACGGTGAGGATTATCAGTTATTATGCCCGTTCCGTGGAGCGGATAGAATAGATTGCGAAGAGATAAAGTGCTGAAACCTATGAGAAAATTGATTCTGCTATTGACCCTTCTGATGACTCCCGCCGCACTGCTTTCCGCGGCAGGAATTTCCCCCGACAGCCTTGATGCCGCCCTTCCGGAAAAGAAGACCGGATGGACATTGACCGACACCATTTTCCCCCTGAGCAGCCACGACCTCTCCTTTCAGATGAGGGGCTCCCTCCGTGCGGAGATGCCCGGAGGAGAGGAGGCTTCCGCCCGCTTCCGTATGGACAATTTCCGGTGGAATGTCGAGGGCTCTTTCGGCCGTAACCGGGAGTTCTACTATCATTTCCGCCAGAGCTTCAATGCCAATTTCCGTTCCAATACCTTCGATAACCTCCTTGAATCCATCGACTACGCCTACATGACCTGGAGGCCGCGGCAGCATTTTTCCCTGACCTTCGGCAAACAGGTGCATGCCATCGGAGGACAGGAGTTCTGGGCCGCGCCGGTCTATGTGGTGCAGTACAGCGACTTCGGCGGCAGTCTGCCCTGCTATCAGATGGGGGCGATGGCTACCTGGCACATCACTCCGACGCAGGAACTGGCGCTGCAGATGTCCAACATCCGGGGGTTCTGGGACGATGAGTTCTATCACGGAGGGCTGCCGGAGGGGGTGGAGAGCTCCCGGGCGCCTTTCCTCTATACTCTGAACTGGAACGGCAATTTCCTGAACAATGCCCTGGAGTTCCGCTGGTCGGCCTCCTACGGCACTCAGGCGGTGGACAGGGATATGTGGATATTCGCCATGGGCCAGTCCTACCGCAGTAAGAAATGGGGGGTGTACCTCGACCTGATATATTCCCGTCAGGGACTGGACATCAACGGAGTGCTGAGCTCCGCGGCGCCTATAGGTCCGGACGGGGACTACCGTACCCTGCAGAATGTGGACTATCTGTCCGCCATAGGTTACCTTCACCTCTTCCTGAGTCCGTCGTTCTCGATGTATTTCAAGGGCTCGCGGGAGTACGGGGGGCTTTACCGCGCGATGGGAGACGTGCCGGCAGGGATGCTCCGCGCCAGCTGGAACGGGCAGGCGTGTCTGGAGTATATGCCGACCAGAAGCCGGGATTTCCGGTTTTTCGTGCATTACAATTACTATCAGGCCGGAGCCGTGGAGAGAGGGCCGCTCCTGGATATTGCCTCGCGGCAGGAACACAGGGTGACGCTCGGTGTGATTTATATTATGAATATATTTTAAAAGTTTCTATATTTGCAGGATATGTAGGAAAATTTACATTAATTAATAACAATAACTAATAATTAACTAAAATCATGTTTAAAAACCATCCCAAAGGCCTGCTGGCCGCTGCCCTGAGTAACATGGGCGAGAGATTCGGCTACTACATCATGAATGCAGTACTGCTGCTCTTCCTGTGCTCCAAGTTCGGACTTAGCGACGAGACCAGCGGTGTCATCTATGCAGTATTCTATGCGCTGATATACGTGCTGAGCCTTATCGGCGGTTATATCGCGGACAAGACCCAGAATTACAAGGCCACTATCATGTCCGGTCTGGTGACGATGGCAGTAGGATATGCCCTCCTGTCCATTCCTATCCTCGCCACTCCCGAGAACACAAGCTGGCTGCTGCCTTTCACCTGCGGCGCCCTGCTGCTGATCGCATTCGGTAACGGCCTTTTCAAAGGAAACCTCCAGGCCATCGTAGGCCAGATGTACGACGATCCCAAGTATTCTGACAAGAGGGATTCCGGTTTCCAGATTTTCTACGTGTTCATCAACATCGGCGGTCTCGTGGCTCCCTTCATCGCCCCCCTGCTCAGAAGCTGGTGGCTGGGTGTCAACAACATGACCTACAACGCCGGTCTGCCCGAACTCTGCCACGCCTACATCAACGCTGACGGTGCCATGGCCGCCGACCAGCTCACCAAGTTCCAGGAGCTCGCTGCCAGCGTAATGCAGAACGGAGCACCTGTAGGTGACCTGATGACATTCTCCCAGAACTACCTCGATGTATTCAATACAGGCGTGCACTACTCGTTCTTCGCATCGGTTGCCGCCATGCTGGTATCCCTCCTCATCTTCGTCTTCACCAAGAAGAACATGCCCAACCCCGCCAAGAAAGAGGCCAAGGTCGTGGAGCAGTACACTCAGGAAGAGAAGCTCGCTATGGCCAAGGAGATCAAGCAGAGACTCTATGCTCTGTTCGCAGTGCTCGGCATCGCTATCTTCTTCTGGTTCTCGTTCCATCAGAACGGTCAGTCCCTCTCAGTGTTTGCCCGTGACTTCGTGACCACCGAGTCCATCGCTCCCGAGATCTGGCAGGCTGTGAATCCGTTCTTCGTGATTACCCTCACTCCTATCGTGATGTGGGTATTCTCCGCTCTCAGAAAGAAGAGAGGCAAGGACATCTCCACTCCCAGGAAGATCGCTATCGGTATGCTCATCGCCGCTATCGCCTACCTCTTCCTCACCATCTTCTCCCTCATCATGGGCTATCCCTCCGGCGAGGAGTTCAGAAGCTGGGACGTAGCTGCTCAGAATGCAGTCAAGGCCGGACCCTGGGTACTGATCGTCACCTACTTCTTCCTCACTGTAGCTGAGCTGTTCATCTCGCCCCTCGGACTGTCCTTCGTATCGAAGGTGGCTCCCAAGCATCTGCAGGGTATCTGCCAGGGTCTGTGGCTCGGCGCAACAGCAGTCGGCAACCTCCTCATCTGGATTGGCCCTCTGATGTACAACAGCTTCAGCAGCCAGTGGATGTGCTGGTTCGTATTCATGGTGGTATGCCTCATCTCCATGGGAGTCATGCTCGGCATGGTGAAGTGGCTGGAGAAGATTACCATGCAGCAGGAATAGTTTTGTCAAAATAAACTGATATGTTCAAAGGTCAACCCAAAGGCCTGTATGCGCTCGCCCTTGCCAACACGGGCGAGCGCTTTGGCTATTACACGATGCTTGCGATCTTCACCCTGTTCCTGCAGGCGAAGTTCGGCTTCTCGGAGGCAGTGACCTCCAACATCTACGCGGGCTTCCTGGCGGCTGTGTACTTCATGCCGTTCATCGGAGGTATCCTCGCCGACAAGTTCGGCTACGGCAAGATGGTTGTTGCCGGTATCATCGTTATGTTCGCAGGCTATTTCTGTCTTGCGATTCCGACCGGAGGAGACATAGTGGGCAAGATAGCCATGTTCGGCTCCCTGCTCCTCATCGCGGTGGGTACAGGCCTGTTCAAGGGCAACCTGCAGGTGATGGTCGGCAACCTTTACGACGACCCCAAGTACTCGTCAAAGAGGGACGCGGCCTTCTCGCTGTTCTACATGGCCATCAACATCGGCTCGCTCTTCGCTCCCACGGCGGCTACCAAGATCACTGAGTTCTGCCTTGCCCGCGAGGGTCTGACATACAACGGAGAGATTCCCGCTCTGGCCAACCAGTACCTGGCAGGTGCTTCCTCGATGGCTCCTGATGCGCTCAGCCGTTTCGAGACACTTGCTGCCGCTCAGGGTGCAACCGGTGATCTTACCGAGTTCTCCCGCCATTACATCGATGTGCTCGCCGGAGCCTATCACTGGGGCTTCGCCGTGGCCTGCGTGTCGCTGGTACTCTCTATCCTGATCTACTTCGGTTTCCGCAAGAGTTTCAAGCATGCCGACGTCACACAGCGCGAACTCGAGGCCAAGAGCACTCAGCCCGTCGTCGAGCTCACCAAGGAGCAGACCAAGTCCCGTATCGTGGCCCTGCTGCTCGTCTTCGCAGTGGTTATCTTCTTCTGGATGGCCTTCCAGCAGAATGGTCTCACCCTGACCTTCTTCGCCCGTGACTACACGGCTACCGAGATGACAGGACTTTCCAGGATTCTGGCCAATGTGCTGAACCTCGTGTTCATAATCATTGCGGTATATGCAGCATTCGCCATTTTCCAGTCGGAGAAAAAGCGCAGTAAGATTATAGCCGGTCTCGTGACCCTGGCCTCGATAGTGGCCCTGATATTCAGCTACCGTTCCCTCGGTGACGAGCCCGTGACCCTGCTGCCTCAGATATTCCAGCAGTTCAACCCGTTCTTCGTAGTGGCCCTGACCCCTGTGTCCATGGCCGTATTCGGTGCCCTCGCCGCCAAGGGCAAGGAGCCTTCCGCACCCCGCAAGATCGGTATCGGTATGTTCATCGCCGCCCTCGGCTTCCTGATTATGGTCTTCGGCTCTCTCGGCCTGCCTACCCCGGATGCCCTGAAGGAAGGCGCGACATTCCAGCGTGTTACTCCCAACGTGCTGATATCCACCTATCTCGTGCTGACATTCGCCGAGCTCTTCCTCTCCCCGATGGGTATCTCCTTCGTGTCGAAGGTGGCTCCTCCCAAGTATAAGGGCATGATGATGGGTCTCTGGTTCGTGGCTACCGCCATCGGCAACTACATGGTGTCCATCATCGGCATGCTCTGGGGCGGTCTGCCTCTCTGGGTACTGTGGTTCATCCTCATCGCCCTCTGCGTCATCTCCGCCGTCTTCATCTTCTCCATCATGAAGAAGCTGGAAAGCGCCACCAAGGACTAACCGCACACAGCCGCATCGCATACAGTCCCCGCAGGATATTTCCTCCCTGCGGGGATTTTTATAAAATAACCGGAATTTAAAAACGTAAAAAGTTTTTGACAAATGAGTTGTCTGTATGCTGGGCTCGGTATTATTGAGTAGATTTGCGGAGGAATAAAGTAAAATGGTAGGAATATGTCAAATATTGAGAAACCGCAGAGTCTTGGAGATGTTGTGATCTTTAACACAGAAGACGGAGCTGTCAATGTGCAGCTGGACCTTGTAGATGAAACGGTATGGGTTAATCAGTCTGGAATAGCAGAA
>DVHI01000088.1 GCA_018712275.1 Candidatus Coprenecus avistercoris
GATGGAGTCTACATATTCCAGTGATCGCATCCGCAGCATTTTCATGCAAATACGGGATGCAATAGTTCAGATAAACGCATGGAATGAGGACGTCTGTTCTTCTGAGGATTACTATTCGTCTCCGGACGGAATGAAGAATCTTGCTGCAAGCTGCATGCTGATTGAGGCGATAGGAGAGGGTGTCAGGCAAATCGATAAGCTGACACAGTCAAGGTTATGGAGCGAACGTCCGGAAATACCTTGGATCGATGTGATAGGAGTGCGCAACCACATAGCGCACGGGTATTTTGACATCGACGGAGATATCGTTTTTGATATTGTAAAAAATAATCTTGGCAGTTTGCTTGCCGCAGTTGAGTACTTTCTTGGAAAATCTGAAATAATTTAGGAAATACGGGAGAAGACCTGCCGGCGGGCGGTGACGGTCATGTAGACGTCGCGGGCGATGAGGTGAGCGAAGTAGGCCATGTACAGGGCCTGGATGCCCATCAGGCCGCGGAAGGCGAAATAGCAGACGTAGAAGGAGGCACATGCCCAGATCATGCCGTTGCGGATGGCCTTGGCGGCGGTGGCTCCGATGAAGATGCCGTCCCACATAAAGGCCAGGCAACTGAAGGATGGCATGATTATAAGCCAGATCATATAAGGTTTCGAGGCAGCTGTCACGGCTGCCTCTGTCGTCATGAGACTTACCATCCACTGACCACCTATGCCGTATGCAACGGTTGAGACGACGGCCAGGCCGGCGGTCCAGGTGAAGAGCAGGCGGACAGCCTTGTTCAGGGACGGTCTGTCCTGTGCTCCTATGTATCGTCCGGTGAGGGCCTCTCCGGCATATGCGAATCCGTCCAGAATGTAGGAGTAGAGCATCAGCAGCTTCATGATGATGGTGCTTACGGCCAGCTGCACGTCTCCATAATGGGCGGCCAGCGAGGTGAAGCCGCAGTAGATGAGCATGAAGCACAGTGAGCGCAGGAAGAGGTTGGCGTTGAGGACGTAGAACGACTTCATGTAGCGGAATTTCACGTGCTGCCGGATATTGACGTGCCGCAGCAGTCTGCCGTAGTGCGTAAGCATCAGGACGGAGGCCAGGATAAGACCTGTGTACTGGGCGATGACAGTGCCGAGGGCCACGCCGGCGAAGCCGAGAGGGGTGTGCAGGCCGAGGAAAATGCTCATGCCGAGATTGACCACATTGACCGTGATGTCCACCGCCATCGGGAAGACGGTGTTCTGCATGCCGATGAACCATCCTTTGAACACCATCAGCGAGAGGGTCGCCGGAGCGTCCCATATCCTGATGAAGAAATATTTCCGGGCCAGTTCCTGGACTTCCGCCGAGCAGTCGATGAAGAGGAAGGCCGCCTCGACGAAGAGCCATTGGATCAGTATCAGGAATGAGGCCGAGAGCAGGGCGGTCGCCTCTCCCTGGACGAAGTAGCGCATTGCCCCCGGAAGGTCCTTGCGGCCGTAGGCCTGGGCCGTGAGGCCTCCCGTGCCGACACGGAGGAAGCCGAAGTTCCAGTAGAGCAGGTCGAAGAGCATTGAGCCTACGGCTATTGCCCCGATGGCCGCTACGTTGCCCAGGCGGCCGGATACGCCGATGTCCACCATTCCCACGAGGGGGACGGTGATGTTGGCCAGGATGCTGGGCACCGCGAGGTGCAGGATCCGGCTGTTCATGGATCTGGGCGCGCTGTTCTCCGTATGTCTTTTCATATTGTCGTGCTATCTGTATTTTCCCTCCTCCTCGAGCATTCCGAGGTAGGACATGTAGCGCTCCGGGGAGATGGTTCCGTTTTCTACCGCCTCGAGGACTGCGCATCCCGGCTCGTGGGTGTGGGTGCAGGGCTTGTAGCGGCAGTTGTCGGCGACGCGGAGCATTTCAGGGAAATAGGTGGAGATCTCCTCCGGCTCGATGTCCACCAGACCGAAGCCCCTGATGCCGGGGGTGTCGATGATGAATCCGCCGCAGCTTGTGGGGTAGATCTCGTAGAATGTGGTGGTGTGGCGGCCCTGGCGGTATTTGTCCGATATTTCGGAGGTCTTGGGGTCGAGGGCGGGGTCGATGGCCTTGATGAGGGAGGACTTGCCCACTCCGGATACGCCGCTGAAAAGAGAGATGCCGCCGCTGTTGCACTGCTCCCGGAGGGTGTCCACGCCCTCGCCGGTAAGGACCGAGATGTCCATTATGGGGTAGCCGGCGTCGGTGTAGATGCTGTGGAAGAGTTCGCTTTTGGCAGTCAGTTCCTCATTGTCCCTGTAGAGGTCGCATTTGTTGAGGATGATTGTCACCGGTACTTTATATGCCTCGCAGGTGACCAGGAAGCGGTCGATGAATGGCCATTTGGTCTCGGGGCAGTCGAGGGTGACGATGAGGTAGGCGGTGTCGATGTTGGAGGCGAGGATGTGACACTGGCGGGAGAGGTTGGTGGACTTGCGGATGATGTAGTTTTTCCGCGGGAGGACCTTGGTGATGGTGCCCTCGTCCACGGGATTTCCGTCGGCATCCACCGGCACGGAGTATTCCACGCGGTCGCCTACCGCCACCGGATTGGTGGCCGTAGAGCCGCTCAGACGCAGCTTGCCTCTGACCACTGCGTTCAGCGGTTTCCACTGCGGCAGCTCCGACAGCAGGTAGTGGCTGCCGGTGTTCTTGACTACTGTCGCGGTTCCGGTATGTATTCTGTTCTCGCCCATGTGCTTTGTTTTGCGCCGCGAAGATACAAATTATTTGGCTGTGTAGCTTTCATGGGGTGGCATGCTTTTCAGAGTGTACATAACTGCCTGCGACACGAATTGTATAGGTTATGCCTGCAGCCCGATAAAAAATCCTTGGTGCGATATTGGGGAGATTGTCGTATCTTTGCGCGAAAGGAAAATCCATAGTACCATGTACAGTTTAGCTGAAATCGACAAGATCGTCTCCAACGGGATATGCACCCTCGACCTGAAGGGTGAGCCCGCTGAGCTTTACACACCTATAGAATATATGATGTCCATCGGGGGCAAGCGGATCCGTCCGCGTCTGGCCCTGCTGGCGTGCTCGCTGTTTTCCGACAAGATCGAGCCGCAACAGGTGTATCCGGCTCTCGGTCTGGAGGTGTTCCATACCTTTACCCTGATTCATGACGATATCATGGACCGGGCCGATATCCGCCGCGGGCAGCCGACGGTGTATCGCAAGTGGAACGAGAACATCGCGATTCTCTCCGGAGACGTGATGTCGATACAGGCCTACGAGTACGTGTGCAAGGCTCCGGCCGACAAGCTCCAGGCCGTGCTGGCTGTGTTCAGCGATACAGCCCGGAAGGTCTGCGAGGGACAGCAGTACGACATGAACTACGAGACCATGCCGGTGGTGACGATGGATGACTATATCATGATGATAGGTCTGAAGACTTCGGCGCTGATAGCTGGCTCGGCCAAGTTAGGGGCGGTTCTCGGCGGTGCCGATGCGAAGTCAGCAGAAGCCCTGTACCGGTACGGCTACGACCTCGGTCTGGCCTTCCAGATTACCGACGACTATCTGGATACTTTCGGGGATCCGGCCGTGTTCGGAAAGAATATCGGCGGGGACATCGTGAACAATAAGAAAACCTGGCTCTACGTCGAGGCGGCCCGTCTGGCGTCCGGGGAGCAGAAGACCCGTTTCGGGGAGATCTTCCGGATGGGGGAGGACCGTGCGGCTGAGAAGATCGCGGCGGCCCAGCAGCTGTTCACTGAGCTGGGAGTCAAGGACAATGCCGAGAAGGCCATAGAGCACTATTTCCATAAGGCAATGGAGACTGTCGAGGCCCTGTCTCTCGGGGCGCAGAAGCTCGCCCTGCTCGAGGAGTTCGCCACCCAGATAACATATCGCCGCAAATGAGCAAAGGACACAGGCTTGAGATAATGGCCCCGGCCGGATGTTTCGAGGCCCTTACCGCGGCAGTGCAGGCCGGAGCCGATTCGGTGTATTTCGGGGTGGAGGACCTGAACATGCGGTCCCACAGCGCGAACAATTTTACCCTGGCCGACCTTCCGGAGATAGTCCGCTACTGCTCGGAGCACGATGTCAAGACCTACCTGGCCCTGAACATTATTCTCTACGACGAGGACGTGCCCAAGGCCTACAGCACCCTCGATACCGCCAAGGCCGCCGGAGTCACGGCTGTCATTGCCTCCGACATCACCACTATAGAGTATGCCCGCCGCATCGGTCTGGAGGTGCATATCTCCACCCAGCTCAATATCTCCAACACCGAGGCCCTGCGCTTCTACTCGCAGTATGCCGATGTGGTGGTCCTCGCCCGGGAGCTCAACCTGGAGCAGGTCAGGGCCATCAGCGACCGTATCGCCTCGGAGGGCATCACCGGGCCTTCGGGCCGTCCGGTGCAGATCGAGATGTTTTGCCACGGGGCTCTGTGCATGGCCGTCTCGGGCAAATGCTATCTGAGCCTGCACGAGAACGGCAAGTCGGCCAACCGCGGCTCCTGCCTCCAGCTGTGCCGCAGGGGGTACAGGGTTACTGACCTGGAGACCGGTTACGAACTGGAGATAGACAACAAGTACATCATGTCCCCCAAGGACCTGTGCACCATAGAATTTCTGGACAAGATGGCCGCAGCCGGCGTATCGGTGTTCAAGATCGAGGGCCGCGCCCGTCCGGCGGAGTATGTGCAGAAGGTGGTCAGCGCCTACCGGGCCGCTGCCGATGCCGTGGAGGCCGGCACCTTCACCCCGGAGTTCGGGGCCTCGTTCCGGGACCAGCTCTCGCAGGTGTTCAACCGCGGCTTCTGGGACGGTTACTACCAGGGTGCCCGTCTGGGCGAGTGGAGCAGCGTCTACGGCAGCAGCGCGACCATGAAGAAGGTCTATGCCGGCAAGGTGAACAACTATTTCTCCAACCTCGGAGTGGCCGAGATCCTGGTCGAGGCCGCCCCGCTGAAAGTCGGTCAGCACATCCTCATCATCGGCCCCACCACCGGAGTAGTCGAGATGGACATCCCCGAGATCCGCGTCGACCTCGTCCCCTCCGACACCGCTCCCCAGGGTGTAGCCTGCTCCATCCCCGTACCCTCCCGCGTCCGCCGCGCCGACAAGCTCTACATCTTCGAGCGGAAGTGAGCTTGTCGATTTTTATTCCAGCCTGAAGTTCCGGAAATTGTATATTCCGTTGTGCTCCGTATGCAGCTCGTCCTCGCCGTCAAAGATTACTGCTGTTCTGGTCAGTCTCTCTCCGAAGATGCCCTGAATGTAGCTGAGACCTTTGAAGAAATCCTTGTGGAAGCTTTTGGCTGCCTTGATCTCAAAGGCGTGTATGTCGTTTGCAACGGTATGCAGCAGGTCTACCTCTTTCTGGCTTTTGTCCCTGTAAAAAAATAAGTTCGGGGTTTTGCCTCTGTTCAGCCGGCTTTTAACTGCTTCGTTTATTACCATATTTTCAAGCAGCGCTCCCTTGGAGGGATGAGTTGAAAGCTGTTTCTCATCCTCGATTCCGAGTAGCCATGCTGCCAGTCCGGTGTCGTAAAAGTATAGTTTGTTAGATTTCACGAGCCGCTTGCCTATGTTGGCGTAGTATGGGGGCAGTGTGTATGTGATGTACGAGGCGGCAAGGGTGCTCAGCCATGAGCTGACTGTGTTGGATGAGGTCCCTACTTCGCCGGCAAGTGCGGAAGCATTCAGTTCTGTTCCTATTCTGCCGGCGCAAAGGCGGATGAAAGTCTGGAACAGATTGATGTCCTTAATGTTGATAATCTGTCTGACGTCTCTTTCAACGTATGTGGTATAGTAGTTTCTGAACATCGCGTCCCGTGGAATTCCTTTTGACCATATGGCAGGATACCCGCCGTTCAGAATAAGTGTTTCGGTAGTATGTGACCACAGCCTTTCCCGGCCGAGTTCTTGGAGCGACAGCGGCAGCAGTGTCAGTACAGCTGTCCTGCCGGCCAGTGACTGGGTGATCTTCTCAAGCAGGGAGAAGTTGCTGCTGCCGGTGAGAATGATGCGCCTGTCAGGATGATTGTCTACCAGGACCTGTATGTATGAGAACAGGTCCGGATAGTGGTGTGCCTCATCGATGATTACCTTATCGGGGTATTGGCTTAGAAAACCCTTTGTGTCGTACTGTATCTGTTCCCTTAATGAGATGTCTTCCAAGTTGATATAGGCATAGTCGGGAAAGAGGTTCCGGCATAGGGTGGTTTTGCCGCTTTGCCTCGGGCCGGTAATGGTTATGACGGGGAAATGCTGGGCCAGATTCTTGATTTCATCCGCAAGAGTTCTGTATATCAAGGTATTAGTCATGAATTGGACAAATTTGAAGTTGAACTTAAAATCTGCCCGAAATTAAGAAAGATTTTCCAAACAACAAAATCCGCCCGAAAATAATGTTACCTTTGCAGGACGCAACTTGAAAAATCAACGGAGTTATGTCATTCGCCCACCTGCATGTCCATACCCAGTATTCGATTCTCGACGGTCAGTCCAAGATAGGGGACCTGATCGATACTGCCGTGGCCGACGGTCAGCCGGCCCTGGCTATTACCGATCACGGGAACATGTTCGGTGTGAAGGAGTTCCTGGATACGGTGGCCAAGAAAGGTGTTCCGCTGAAGCCCATCGTGGGCTCGGAGTTCTATGTTGCCGGGGCGAGCCGTTTCGACCGCAAGGGCCGCGAGGACCAGAGCTCCTACCACCTGATCATGCTGGCCAAGAACATGGACGGCTACCACAACCTCATCAAGCTTTCCTCGAAGGCCTACATCGAGGGCTTCTACTACAAGCCGCGCATCGACCACGAGCTGATAGAGCAGTACCACGAGGGGGTCGTCTGCTGCTCGGCCTGTCTGGGCGGCGAGGTGCCGCAGGCCATCATGGAGGGAAAGCCGGAGGAGGCGGAGCGCATAGCGGCGTGGTACAAGTCCATCTTCGGAGCGGACTATTATTTAGAGGTGCAGCGCCACGAGACCGATGTACCCGGGGCGGAGAAGAGCACCTTCGAGCACCAGCAGCAGGTCAATGCGGTGATCTTCCAGATAGCGGAGAAGCTGGGCATCAAGGTCGTGGCCACCAATGACGTGCACTTCGTGCGCAAGGAGGACGGCCCGGCCCATGACCGCCTGATCTGCATCAGCACCAACTCCGACTTCGACGACCCCAAGCGCCTGCGCTACACCCAGCAGGAATACCTCAAGTCCACCGAGGAGATGTCGGCCATCTTTGCCGACCATCCCGAGGTGATATCCAATACCCTGGAGATCGTGGACAAATGCGAGGTGCTGAACCTCAACCACGACCCCATTCTCCCGGTATTCCCCCTCCCGGAGGGATTTACCGATTCCAACGACTACCTGCACCACCTTACCTACGAGGGAGCGCACCGCCGCTACGGAGAGGACATACCCGAGGCCACGAGGGAGAGGATTGACTTCGAGCTGGCGACTATCAAGAAGATGGGATTCCCCGACTATTTCCTGATAGTCCAGGATTTTATCAAGGCTGCCAGGGACATGGGCGTGTGGGTGGGGCCCGGACGAGGCTCCGCTGCCGGCTCGGTGGTGGCCTACTGCCTTACGATTACCAATATTGACCCGATAAAGTACGACCTCCTGTTCGAGCGTTTCCTGAACCCCGACCGTATCTCCATGCCCGATATCGACATCGACTTTGACGACGAGGGCCGCTACCGGGTGTTCAAGTACGTGGAGGACAAGTACGGCAAGGACCATGTCTCGCACGTGATCACCTTCGGCACGATGGCCACCAAGAGCGTCATTCGTGACGTGGGCCGCATCCAGAAGCTGGCCTTAGACCAGACCGACCGCTTAGCCAAGTTAGTGCCGCGCAAGATTACCGTGCAGAAGGAGAAGGAGGTGGATGACCCCGACCATCCCGGGCAGAAGAAGAAGGTGATGGAGCCCAAGGATGTGGACCCGACGATCAAGCTCTGCCTGGAGAAGGTGCCCGAGTTCAAGGAGGCCTTCAACAGCGGCGACCAGCTGGTCCACGACACACTTATGTACGCCGAGCGCCTCGAGGGAACGGTCCGCAACACCGGCGTACATGCCTGCGCCACCATCATCGGCCGCGACGACCTTACGAACTTCATCCCGCTGAGTACGGCCAAGGACAAGGAGACCGGCAAGGACATCCTCGTCTCGCAGTTCGAGGGCAGCCTCATCGAGTCGGCGGGCATGCTGAAGATGGACTTCCTCGGGCTGAAGACCCTGACTATACTGAAAGACACGGTGGAGAACATCCGGCAGTCCCGGGGAGTGGACCTGGATGTCAATACCATACCGATAGACGATGCCGAGACCTACGCGCTGTTCTCGCGGGGCGACACGATAGGCGTGTTCCAGTTCGAGTCCGAAGGTATGCAGAAATGGCTCATCGAGCTGCAGCCTTCGAGGTTCGAGGACCTTATCGCGATGAACGCCCTCTACCGCCCGGGCCCTATGGACTACATCCCCGACTTCGTAGCCCGCAAGCACGGCCGTAGCAAGATCGAGTACGACCTGCCCGACATGGAGGAGTACCTGCACGACACCTACGGCGTGACCGTCTACCAGGAGCAGGTCATGCTGCTGTCCCAGAAACTGGCCGGGTTCACAAAGGGTAAGGCCGACAAGCTGCGTAAGGCGATGGGAAAGAAGCAGATCAAGGTCATGGCCGAGCTCAAGGACGAGTTCTTCGCCGGAGGTCTGGAGCACGGACATCCCGAGGCCATACTCAACAAGATATGGAATGACTGGGAGGCATTCGCGTCCTACGCCTTCAACAAGTCCCACGCTACATGCTACGCCTGGGTCGGCTATCAGACCGGCTACCTCAAGGCCCACTACCGCGCCGAGTACATGGCCGCCGTCCTGAGCAACAACCTCAACAACATCGACGAGATCACCAAGTTCATGGACGACTGCCGCCGGGGCGGCATGAAGATCCTCGGCCCGGATGTCAACGAGAGCTACACCAAGTTCACCGTCAACAAGGACGGCAACATCCGCTTCGGCATGGCCGGTATCAAGGGCATAGGCATCGGGGCGGTGAACAGCATCATAGAGGAGCGCCGCAACAACGGTCCGTTCAGCGACATCTTCAATTTCATGGAGCGCGTTCCCTCCACCTCCGTCAATAAGAAAGGCGTCGAGGCCCTCGCATACTCCGGAGCATTTGACTCCTTCCCCGAGATCAACCGCGGCTCATTTGCGGTGGAGGCCGGAAAGGGGGAGACCTGCCTGGACCTGCTGATCCGCTACGGCTCATTGTTCCAGAAGTCGGTTGAGTCCATGAAAGGCAGCCTCTTCGGGAGCGCTCCGATAGATACCGCCCGTCCGCCGCTCCCGGTCCTGCCGGAATTGGACCAGATAGAGATCCTCAAGAAGGAGAAGGAACTGGTGGGAATGTACATCTCGGCCCATCCCCTCGACCGCTTCCGCTTTGAAATAGAGCATTTTACTACATTGGACCTGCCTTCCTGGAATGATTACGTGGACAGGGTGAGCGCGAGCCGCAACCGGGAGGATTTCGATAAGGACCAATGGATTGCGGGGCTTGTCAGCAGCGTGGAGGTCAAGCCCAAGGCCAACGGCAACGGGGTGTTCTGCCGCCTGACGATAGAGGACTTCAAGGGGTCAACGACATTTGCCCTCTTCGACAAGGACTATGAGGCGGTCAGCGGCTATCTCCGTCCGCACGAGTTCCTGCTGATGCGGGTCTACGTCGCCCCGCGGTTCAGGAATATCGGGGATAAGGACAATAAAGTTCTGGAAATCAACGGCGGCCGCACCAAGGTCCGCGCCGTCTCCCTTCTGGCCAATGTCCGTGAGTCGATGGTCCGGGAACTCATCATCGACCTGCCGGTAGAGAAGATCGACGAGGCTCTGCGCAAGGGGCTCAAGAAGGCCCTCTCCCGCAACAAGGGCCGCTCCCGCGTGACCCTCAACGTCTACGACGCTCAGGACAAGGTCAATGCGGAGTTCGTCTCCCGCAAATACAGTGTCACCGCTACGGACGAGCTTCTGGAGTGGCTGGGCGCGTCCGGACTGCATTACCGTATCAACAAGTAACCCAAACCTTTTATGACAAAAGACGTAAAATATCTGGAGCTGCTCTCCAAGAGCTTTCCTACCATTCAGTCGGCGATTACGGAGATTATCAATCTCGAGGCGATTCTCAACCTTCCCAAGGGTACGGAACATTTCATGACCGACCTGCACGGCGAGTATGACGCGGTGCAGCATGTGCTGCGCAATGCCTCCGGAGCAATCAAGCGCAAGGTGGACGAGCTCTTCGGCTTCCAGCTCAAGGAGGAGGAGAAGAAGGAGCTGTGTACCCTTATCTATTATCCCGAGCGCAAGCTCAAGCTGGTCAAGGCCCGGGAGAAGGACATGTCGGAGTGGTACAGGGTCACTATCGTAAACCTCGTCCGGGTGCTGGTGGCCTCGGCCTCGAAGTACACCCGCTCGAAGGTGAGGAAGGCCCTGCCTCCGGAATTTTCCTACATCATCGAGGAGCTCATACATGAGTCCCTGACCGACAACAACAAGCACGAGTATATCTACGCTATCCTCAATACCATCATCGCCACCGGCTCGGCCGACAACTTCATCAGCGCCATGGCCTACGTCATCCAGCGGCTGACGGTCGACTCGCTGCACATCATCGGCGACATCTACGACCGCGGTCCCGGAGCGCACAAGATCATGGACCTGCTCTGCGAGTACCACAACGTGGACTTTCAGTGGGGCAACCACGACCTGCTCTGGATGGGAGCCGCCGCCGGCAGTGCCGCCTGTATGGCCAATGTCCTGCGAATCAGCCTCCGCTATGCCAACCTGGAGACCCTCGAGGACGGCTACGGCATCAACCTTCTGCCCCTGGCTACATTCGCCATGGATACCTACGGGGACGATCCATGCCTGTCTTTCCAGCCCAAGCTGGATTCCGGGGCGACTTTCGATGACAAGACAGTACGGCTTATAGCCCAGATGCACAAGGCGATATCCATCATCCAGTTCAAGCTGGAGGGAGACATAATCCGCAGGCGCAAGGAGTTCGGGATGGCTGACCGCAACCTGCTGGACAAGATAGATTTTACTGCAGGAACCGTGCGTATCGGGGACAAGGACTATGCGATGAAGGACATGAATTTCCCTACCGTCGACCCTGCACATCCCTACAGACTGACGGCCGAGGAGAAAGGGGTGGTGGCCAAGCTGCTGGGTAGCTTTACCAACAACGCTTTGCTGGACAGGCATATCCGCTGTCTGTACTCCAAAGGTTCCCTCTATCTGGTGCGCAACTCCAACCTTCTTTTCCACGGAGCCATGCCGCTAAACGAGGACGGCTCCTTCCACGAGATCAACATCCTCGGTAAGCTGTACAAGGGCAAGGCCCTCTTCGACATGGTGGACAAGGTGGCGCGTGCCGCCTACTACGAGGACAAGGACGAGAAATACCGCACCTACGCCCGGGACTTCATGTGGTTCCTCTGGTGCGGACCCTATGCCCCCCCTTTCGACAAGAACCGGATGACCACCTTCGAGCGGTATTTCATCGCCGAGAAGGAGACGCACAAGGAAAAGCACGGCTGGTACCTGCAGTACCGGGACGACCGGGAGATATGCGGGAAGATTCTGGAAGAATTCGGTCTTACCGGTGAGCATGCCCACATCATCAACGGGCATGTGCCGGTCAAGGCGTCCAAGGGAGAGTCCCCAATCAAGGCCGGAGGCCGGCTGCTGGTCATCGACGGCGGCTACTCCAAGGCGTATCAGTCGACCACGGGCATTGCCGGCTATACCCTGATTTTCAACTCCCACGGCCTTACGCTGGCCCAGCACGAGCCCTTTAAGTCCATCGACAGGGCTGTGCGGGACGGGGTGGACATCAAGTCCATGACCACAGTCGTGGACTACCTCGGCAATAGGATGAAAGTCGGTGATACAGATGTAGGTAAGGTGCTCAAGGAACAGATAAGGGACCTGACGGCCCTGCTCGAGGCCTACCGCGAGGGAGTCGTTTTTGAGAAAAATATTCCTGCCAATCGCAAATAAAGTGCTACATTTGCGCTCCATTTTTGAGAATTAGGTATGAACTGGTTGGATTCCCTTCTTTTCTCGGACAGCGTGGCGCATGCTATCCTGATTATTTCCATCGTGATTGCGCTGGGGATTATGCTGGGCAAGATCAAGGTCTTCGGCATATCCCTCGGGGTGACATGGATACTCTTCATAGGTATCATCCTGTCCCATTTCGGTTTTACCATCAATCCGGCTGTACGCAGTTTCGTAAGTGACCTCGGCCTGATTCTCTTCGTCTTCTCCCTTGGTCTGCAGGTCGGACCCGGATTCTTCGCTTCCTTCAAGGAGGGAGGACTGAGACTCAATATGCTGGCTGTGCTGATAGTCGTGCTGGGTGTGGGCATTACCGTCGCGATACATTTCATTACCGGAACGCCCATGTCCACAATGGTGGGCGTGATGTCCGGTGCGGTGACCAATACCCCCGGCCTTGGTGCCGCGCAGCAGACGGTGACTGACATTACCGGCTCGCTGGACCAGACCATTGCCATGGGCTATGCGGTGGCCTATCCGCTCGGAGTGGTGGGCGTGATTCTCACTCTGCTCGGAGTGCGTGCGTTCTTCCGCATCAATATAAACAATGAGAAAGAGAAGGTGCACAATCAGGAGACCAATCCCGACAGCGCCTGCAAGATAGCTGTGGAGGTCAGGAACGAGGCCATCTGCGGCAGGACCATCCGAGAGGTGGATGAACTCCTGGCGAGACATTTTGTGGTCTCGCGCCAGTACCATCCTGACGGCCGCATGGAGATTCCTACCTCGGACTCGGTCATCGGGCTTGGGGACAAGCTCCTGGTGATAACCTCTGCGGCCAACACGGAAGTGGTCGGAGCATTCATCGGGAAGCGTCTCGAGATGGACCAGAAGACATGGGAAAAACTGGATACCAATCTTGTTTCCCGCCGCCTGGTGGTCACTAACAGTTCTGTTAACGGAAAGAGCCTAGGGGAGTTGAACATCCGGGCCCAGTTCGGTCTGAACATCACCCGCGTCAACCGTGCGGGCATCGACCTGACGGCTTCGCCCGGACTGCATCTGCAGCTCGGTGACCGTATCATGGTCGTGGGTGCCCAGAGCGCCATTGACAAGGTGGCCCGTCTGGTCGGCAACCAGGCCAAGAAGCTCCGTGAGCCCAAGCTCATTCCCATATTCATCGGTATATTCTTCGGCATCATAGTGGGATCCATACCCATCATGCTCCCCGGCCTGGGACAGCCCCTGAAGCTCGGTCTGGCCGGTGGCTCGCTCGTAGTGGCCATTCTGATTGCACGCTTCGGCCCCAACTTCGGCATGGTTACTTACACCACTGCCAGCTCCAATATGATGCTGCGGGAGGTAGGTATAGCCTTGTTCCTGGCCGCCGTGGGACTCGGAGCCGGTGAAGGCTTCGTGGATGCGGTGCTCGGAGGCGGCTACATGTGGATACTCTACGGCTTCCTTATCACCGTGGTACCTCTGATTATCGTCTGTATTCTGGCCCGTCTGGTCTTCAAATTCGACTACTTCTCCATCTCGGGTCTGGTCTGCGGCTCTCATACCAATCCTACCGCCCTGGCATTTATGAACACCACCTTCGATGAATCCAGGATAGCGGTGGCCTATGCGACGGTCTATCCCCTGGCGATGTTCCTGCGTGTGATAGTGGCGCAACTGATGGTTTTGTAAAATATTAAATTGTACAGATATGTCTCTCAAATGCGGTATAGTAGGACTCCCCAACGTGGGCAAGTCGACACTTTTCAACTGTATAAGCTCAGGCAAGGCCCAGGCTGCGAATTTCCCTTTCTGCACCATTGAGCCCAATATCGGTTCCACAACTGTTCCCGATCCCAGGCTTCAGGTACTGGAGTCGCTGGTACATCCCAAGCGGGTCGTCCCTGCCACGGTCGAGATAGTCGATATCGCCGGCCTCGTCAAGGGGGCCAGCAAGGGTGAGGGTCTCGGCAACCAGTTTCTGGCCAATATCCGCGAGACGGACGCCATCCTGCACGTACTCCGCTGTTTCGATGACCCCAATGTCACCCATGTGGACGGCAGTGTGGACCCGGTGAGGGACAAGGAGATCATCGACCTCGAGCTGCAGCTCAAGGACCTCGAGACCGTCGAGAGCCGCCTGGGCAAGCTCCAGAAACAGGCTACCGGCGGAGACAAGCATGCCAAGAAGGCCTGCGAGGTGCTCGTGCGCTACCGCGAGGCCCTGCTGGCCGGCCGCTCCGCCCGTACCGTGGTGCTGGAGAATCCGGAGGAGGAGAAGATAGCCCATGAGTTCTTCCTACTCACCGCCAAGCCCGTGCTCTACGTCTGCAATGTGGACGAGGCCTCGGCTGCCGGCGGCAACGTCTACGTGGACCGCGTCCGTGATGCCGTCGCCGGAGAGAACGCCGGAGTGCTGGTCATCGCCGCCAAGATCGAGTCCGAGATAGCCGAGCTCGAGAGTTACGACGAGCGCCAGATGTTCCTTGAGGAGCTGGGCCTGGAGCACTCGGGCATCGAGCGTCTGGTCCGCGCCGCATACGACCTGCTCGGTCTGCGCACCTATTTCACCGCCGGAGAACCTGAGGTCCGCGCCTGGACCATCAACAAGGGCGACAAGGCCCCCCGTGCCGCCGGAGTCATCCATTCCGACTTCGAGAAAGGCTTCATCCGCGCCGAAGTCATCAAGTACGACGATTTCGTCAAGTACGGCTCCGAAGCCGAATGCCGCGCCGCCGGCAAGCTCGCCATTCAGGGCAAGGACTACGTCGTCGAGGACGGAGACATCATGCACTTCCTCTTTAACGTCTGACATATACGCCTCCAGCAACTTTTCCGATATCCGCCCCATCTGCACCCGCCCTTTCTCCTTGACACATCGGCGTTTCATCGGCGTTTGACAGTCTGCGTCCAGCACCTCTTTCCACAACGGCAGCGAATCGCGGGAAATGCTGCCGTTGCGGTGAAGCGTCATCGTGCATACCTTCTCTACGACCGCTCCAGAGGCACCTCCTTGATTTCTCCTCTTCCACAACGGCAGCGAATCGCGGAAAACGCTGCCGTTGCGGCGGACTGTCACTTCCCACGTTTCTGTATCATAAGCGCTTCATTCATCGGTATCGTACACTACATCTGTCTGCAATCGCACCGTGATTCCACTAATTATAATAGTTGAAATTGAATCGCTGTATATCAACTATTTAGTAATAACGATCTTGTTTAGTGATTCTAAAAAGCACCATTTAGGCACCATAGTGTCCCACTCAACGAACTTCCGGGTCGGATTCTCTTGATTATAAGGTGAATGCATACAACTATTCCGTTTAGAGAACTTCTTCACAAGAAATACAGTCCGACCGTACTCCCTCCAAAATTTACTTGTGAGATAAACTCCTGACATAGGTACACAGCAGCGTTCCAGCCCAATCAGAGACTACTTTGGCGATGGTCCCGTGTCACAAATCGAGCCACACAATCTTCTCCCTACCTTGTTCTGAACCTGGGAAATTCGCGCCCCTTGTTAGAAGGTGCCGATGAAAGTGGCGTTTCGTCGTCACCTTCTGGCACTCGCAGCCGTGCTACCCCGTCCGCAGGTACTTCTGGCGGCCATGCCTTCGCGCCCCTTGTTAGAAGGTGCCGATGAAAGTGGCGATTCGTCGTCACCTTCCGGCGCATGCATCTGTGCTACCCCGTCCGCAGGTACTTCTGGCGGCCATGCCTTCGCGCCCTTTGGCAGAAGGTGCCGATGAAAGTGACGTTTCGTCGTCACCTTCCGGCGCATGCATCTGTGCTACCCCGTCCGCAGGTACTTCTGGCGGCCATGCCTTCGCGCCCCTTGGCAGAAGGTGCCGATGAAAGTGACGTTTCGTCGTCACCTTCTGGCACTCGCGGCTATGAGTGTCACGGGATGTGAGTCGGTCTGCAGTTGTTCCGCAAATTCATCGCATCTGTTTTGTCGGCCACAGTGCAATTCGTGGTTGTCCCCAGAGAATTTCTACTGACCGGTTTGTTAGTTGACGGGTGTAGTATCCCGCAGATTTTCATTAAATTTGCAGGGCATTGTCATTGTAAAACCTTGTAAATTCCTGCTATGACTATGAAAGATTTCCTGATGATGAAGAATATCCGCAAGGCCGTCAACGTCCTGTCCACCGTAGCGTTGCTGACCTCTTTCTTTCCGCTGTTTTTCTGGAACAGGCTCGAAGGAGTGCCTATTCCCGTGCATTTCGGGGCGGGCGGGATTCCCGACCGTTGGGGCAACATGACTTCTTTTCTGATACTGTGCGTGATAGCTGTGCTTGCCTATGCTTTTTTCATGGTCTGCCAGCGTTCCCCGGGAATTATGAACCTTCTGGAGATGAGCCCTTCCAGAAACCGTCCCGTCCGTCCGGGAGCTATAGAGGCGGCAAAGGACCTGGTCTCGTATCTCTGCCTTGTCTGCATGCTGTTCTTTTCCTGCTCGGGCAATATCGGTCTTGCAGTGGCCCTTGGTAAGGCCCGGTCCATGCCGGCGTGGATATATTGGGCACTGGCAGCGGCACTGGTGCTGTCGATAACCGTGTCGGCAGTCCGGATAGTGCTTGCGAACAGCCGGAAGTCCGGAGCGGAGTGAGATGTGTCAAGAAAATGGACAATTTTCAAAAAATTAGACACTTAGTGTATGATATTTGGACAGATGAGAATTTTGGAGAAATTGATAATTGTTTGGTAGTCAAGCAATTATTCATTATGGCGTGATTATTGCTGTAAAACAGGATGTTAACATTAAAAAGACTTGTACAATGAAAAAATTCCTGATTTTGCTCATAATCTCTGCTACTGCGCTTTTGTGCCACTCCTGCGTAATGCACCGTCTGGTACATTATGGTGTGCAGGACATCTACGACATCGATGCCTTCCCGAGGGACACGATTCACCGGGGCGATACGGTCTGGCGCTTTGCCGAGCAGGATATGGCGGACAGGATTCTGGATCACCATCGGATAAATTGGATAAAGCTAGATGGAGTTGATACCCTTGCTTATCGGACGATGGATTCTGTGCTTAGATGCCGCGCTTCGACAGTAGCTGTTATTGTTGTGCAGAATGACACCATCAAATTCGAGCATTATTACAAAGGACTGGACACGTCGAGCGTGACGACTATATTCTCAGTCTCTAAGTCCTTGACTTCCATGCTCTGCGGAGTGGCTGTCCGAGAGGGCTATATAAAAAGTGTGCACGACCCGGTCACTGATTATATCACAGAGTTGAAGGACGCTGACCCCATGTTTCAGAAACTTACGGTGGAGCATCTGCTCAATATGCGGGCCGGCCTGAAATTCAAGGAGACCTACGCGCCGAATCCGTTCACGGCGATGGCCCGTCTCTATTACGGAGCCAATCAGGAGAAGCAGATCCGCAATCTGAAATTCAAGGAGGAGCCGGGCAGCAACCACTATTACAGCAGCATGGTAACGGCTATTCTCGGTGTCCTGATCGAGCGGGCTACAGGACGCAGCTATGCGGAATACATGGAGGAGAAAATCTGGAAGCCGCTTGGTATGGAGTACGATGCCTACATCAGCCTGGATGATGAGAAGCACCGCTCGCCCAAGGCATACGGCGGAATAAACACCTGTGCGAGGGACTTGGCGAAGATAGGGCGGCTCTACCTCAATATGGGCAACTGGAACGGAGTACAGATCCTCGATACGGCATGGGTGGAAAAATCCCGGGACAAAGAGGGCATGTCCGCGCATTACGCCTATTCCTACGGTTGGTATCCTGACGAGGAATATATCGAAAGAGCTGATACATCGTCAAGGAGATTTCCGGATTCGTTGTCCGTGGCAGCCCGGTTTGACGAGCAGGACATTCCTGATGAAAAGCGTAATTATTATTTCTATGACGGATATAAGAATACTGAGGGGCATTGGGAAGGTTCTTACATGACCGGCGGGTACATGGCGGTAGGTATTCTCGGGCAGACGATACACGTGCTTCCTCAATACAATGCGGTGATAGTCTGTTTAAGTGAGAGTTACAGTATGGA
>DVHI01000089.1 GCA_018712275.1 Candidatus Coprenecus avistercoris
CGTTTGCTTCCATCATCAAGGGAGTACTCGATGTCGCCGCACTTTTCGTATTCATATCGTATTCGGAAGGGACAGGCTTCAGCAGCAACTGGGTACTGCTTTTTGCGGTCCTGGATATGATTCTCACCCTCTTCCTGCTGATAATGGTGCGTATTCTGCTGACCAACATATACAGCGTCCTGTCGCTCTCGGCCGCTCCGGAATATTATGTCAAGAACACCCTTATTTTCGGAACTGACGACGACTCGGTCTATACCCTCAATTTCCTGGAGAAGACCCTGCATTCGTCCTACCGATGTGCCGGATTCATCACCCACGATACCCACGACAAGAGCAAGCTGCTGTGCGGCTATAAGATTTACCATATAGACAACAAGCGGGACTTTGCCCGTCTGGTCACTTCCCGCATGATCTCGGCCATAGTATTCCCCAGCAATGTGGCTGCCCGCAACGAGCAGGACAATCTGGTCAAATTCTGCTCCGAGCGCCGCATCCAGATACTGGTCCGTCCCTCATTGGCTACTTTCGACGAGAGCATCTTCCGCAACAAGATAAGGGAAATCAAGATAGAGGACCTGCTGGGCCGCGACGAGATCAAAATAAGCATCCTCGAGATCCGCGAGTTCCTCACCGACAAGGTGGTGGTGGTCACGGGAGGTGCCGGCTCAATAGGCGGGGAGCTCTGCCGCCAGCTGGTCAACATGCCTATCCGCAAGCTGATACTGGTGGACTTCGCCGAGACGCCGATGCACAACATGCAGTTGGAGCTCCGTTCCCAGGCACCCAGGGTGGAGAAGAAGTTCGTCATAGCCGACGTACGCAACAAGGACCGCATAGATGCCCTCTTCGACAAGTATCGCCCGAACGTGGTATTCCACGCCGCAGCATACAAGCACGTGCCCCTGATGGAGTCCAATCCCGTGGAGGCCGTGCAGGCCAATGTCTTCGGCACCAAGAATGTCGTGGACGCCTCCATCCGGTACAATGTGGAGAAGTTCGTGATGATATCCACCGACAAGGCCGTCAATCCGACCAATGTTATGGGAGCGTCCAAGCGCATAGCCGAGATCTACGTCCAGACTGTGGGCAAGGAGATAGCTTCCGGAAGGACGCCGGGCAAGACCAAGTTCGTCACCACCCGTTTCGGAAACGTGCTGGGATCCAACGGCTCCGTCATACCTCTCTTCAAGGAGCAGATAGCCAAGGGCGGCCCCGTGACCGTCACGGATCCACGTATCATCCGGTATTTCATGACCATCTCCGAGGCCTGCTCGCTGGTTCTGGAGGCCGCAACAATGGGAGAGGGCAACGATATCTTCGTCTTCGACATGGGAGAGCCGGTGAAGATAGACGATCTTGCAAAGAAGATGATTTCCCTTGCCGGGCTGCAGCTGGGCAAGGACATAGAGATAAAATATGTGGGACTCCGTCCGGGAGAGAAACTCTACGAGGAGCTGCTTAAGGACGAGGAGAATACATTGCCTACAGTACATAAGAAGATTTTCCGGGCCAAGGTCCGCGAATATGATATGGCAGAGGTTGACAGGGAGCTTGAGAACCTGCGTGTCGCTGCCCTCGGAATGAAGAAGGACGACACAGTGCTGGCGATGAAGAGTATCGTTTCCGAGTACAAGAGCGCCAACTCTCGTTACGAGAGACTGGACTCTTGACGGAATTTTGTTATCTTAGCGGGCTGATACCGCTGGATAATGCCACCTGCTGGGATTCATTTTTACCGCCCTTCGAGGTAGTGAGAATGGGACTCAGGAGGCGGAGCTGTAAATAGGGATGAGGTTTTACCCGACATATAACTTCCTTGTATTAAGTTTGTTGGCCGTGTTTGCCGCGGCCGGTTGCTCTCCGCTGTCCAAGGCCCAGATAGAGGCCGTCGGCGAGCTTACCTTCCGCAGCGACACTATCTCCCGCTCTCCGGCGGTGCTGTTCGGGGAGATGTCGGAACTGAGGCTGGAGCGCGGACTGTTCTATGCGGCCTCCCTCACCTCCGGCACGGCAAGGTGTGAGGAAGTGACCGCCCTGGCAGAAACCTCGATGGACGACGAATCCCTGGTGCGCAAGGCCTCTGGCTATGTGGACGCCTTCAACAGTTACGTCCGCGCCCTGCACAGCGTGAGCGCTGAAGCCAGGTGGAAGGGGATAGGCACAGAGCTCCGCGGCATAGGATCCAGAGTGGATTCGGTCATATACAGATACAACAGACTCGATACCGGATACGAAGATATACCCACAGGATATGCCAGAATGGCCGGCAGAGTGCTGGCCTAAGTGGCCGAAGAAGTGATGCAGGCCGTGCAGGGCACAGCCGTGAAAAACATTGTCATGGCCGGAGATACCCTGGTAGCTGCCAGCTGTGATTCGCTCATGGACATCCTCCGCAGTGACGCGATGGACGAGCTGATCCGCCACGAGAAAGAGAGTCTCAGAGACAATTATTCCGCCTATCTCCGCTCCATGGAGCTGCGCGGGGTGCCGGTATCCCCCGAAAGCGACCGCCACTATGTGGACCTGATCCGGCGGGCCGACAGGCTATCGGATGTACGCAACAGTTGCGTCTCGGCCCTCCGCTCAATGAAGAACGCCCATGCCAAGCTGGCGGCGGACTTCGCCTCCGGCAAGAAGGAAGTGGCCCAGGAGGTATGGGAAGAGCTCCTGCAGCTCAACTACATGGCATCACGGGTATCACAGATGCTGGACTGATAAAAATATAAAAATCATATAAGCGACAATGGCAGACGGCACAGCATACTCCCCTGCGGACAAGGCAGGCAAGACCGGCGGGACCTCCGGGCAGCAGCTCAGGACTCTCGCGGAGATACGCGAAGCCATAGCCGAAAACGACGGTCTCCGTCTCGACCCCGATACCACTGACGAAGAGCGCCGGGCCCTCGAGGAGGCAGCCCTGGCCCTGCGGGCTGTAGAACGGGAGCTAGTCGAGGCCACATCCGACACCCTCATGGACAGACTCGAGGCAGCCTCAGAGCCCATCGAAGACCTCGCCCGAGACATCCGCGCCCGCGTCACATCGATGAACGCCCCTGCCAAATTCCTCGGTCACCTCAAGAAAGCCGCCTCCCTGCTCACCCGCTTCCTCACCGAAGCCGGCAGGTGGTAGAGCGTCCGACATCATCAGACCATCTACATCGACATCTTCCAGTCGGGTAACCGACAATAACCCTTGACCCTGTCAGGGGCTTAAACTTCATACGCTTCATAATTCATAAATCATGAGATCTTACCGCATAGCCGTAGCCGGCACAGGCTACGTCGGGCTTAGCCTTGCTACGCTGCTGGCAATGGTAAGTCTTTTATCGTAAACCTATAAAACTATGAAAGGAATAGTGCTCGCCGGAGGCTCCGGCACCAGACTGTATCCCATCACCAAAGGGGTAAGCAAACAGTTGCTTCCGATATATGACAAACCTATGGTGTATTACCCGATATCTGTCCTCATGTTGGCAGGCATCAGGGAAATACTGATAATCTCCACGCCTCAGGACCTGCCCGGCTTCCGCAGGCTGTTGGGAGACGGCTCTGACTTCGGGGTACATTTCGAGTATGCCGAGCAGCCTTCCCCTGACGGACTGGCGCAGGCATTCATCATCGGGGAGGAGTTCATAGGCAACGATGCAGCCTGTCTGGTATTGGGCGACAACATATTCTACGGAAGCTATTTTACACCCATGCTCAGCTATGCAGTCAAGAGGGCGGAAGAGGAAGGAAAGGCTACAGTGTTCGGATACTGGGTTTCCGATCCCGAAAGATACGGAGTAGCCGAGATAGACAGGCAGGGGAATGTACTCAGCCTGGAAGAAAAGCCCAAGCAACCCAAGTCCAACTATGCAGTGACGGGTTTATACTTCTATCCCAACAAAGTGGTGGAAGTGGCCAAACACATAAAACCCTCCGCCCGCGGAGAACTGGAGATAACCACCGTAAACCAGGAATTCCTTAAGGAAGGCAATCTCAAGCTTGAGACACTCGGCCGTGGTTTCGCATGGCTGGACACCGGTACGCATGACTCTCTGGCGGAAGCATCTACATTTATCGAAGTGATAGAGAAGCGTCAGGGCCAGAAGGTGGCCTGCCTCGAGGACATCGCCCTCCGCAGCGGATGGATCACTCCGGAGCATCTGCGCGAGACGGCGCGTCCTATGGCCAAGAACCAGTACGGGCAGTATCTTCTCCGTATAGCGGATGAGGAGGAACAGAAAAACAGGAGGAAACACCATAAAGAATAATACCCATGGAATACAGACGCAATATACTGATAACCGGCGGCGCAGGGTTCATAGGAAGCCATGTAGTCCGTCTGTTCGTGAACAAATACCCGGAATACCGTATCATCAATCTGGACAAGCTGACGTATGCGGGCAACCTGGCGAACCTGAAGGACATCGAGGACAGGCCCAACTACGAGTTCGTGCGTGCGGACATCTGCGACTTCGAGACGGTGTGCGGGATTTTCCGGAAATACGGCATCGACGGAGTGATCCATCTGGCCGCGGAGAGCCATGTGGACCGTTCGATCAAGGACCCTTTCACATTTGCAAGGACCAATGTTATGGGGACCTTGTCCATGCTCCAGGCAGCGAAGCTGTACTGGGAGTCCCTTCCTGAGAAGTATGAAGGCAAACGTTTCTACCATATCTCCACGGACGAGGTGTACGGGGCACTGGAACTGACAGATCCGGAAGGCATCGAACCTCCGTTCACGACCACAGCATCCTCATCGGAGCACCATTTAGCTTACGGCAGGGATTTCTTCTATGAGGATACCAAATACAATCCCCATAGCCCTTATTCTGCCTCCAAGGCAAGCAGCGACCATTTCGTACGGGCCTTCCACGACACCTACGGGATGCCAACGATAGTGACGAACTGCAGCAACAACTACGGGCCCTACCAGTTCCCGGAGAAGCTGATACCTCTGTTCATCAACAATATCCGTCACGGCAAACCCCTTCCGGTATACGGCAAGGGCGAGAATGTGCGGGACTGGCTGTATGTGGAGGACCACGCAAGGGCAATTGACCTGATCTTCCATAAGGGCAGGATCGCTGATACCTACAATATCGGCGGGTTCAACGAGTGGAAGAACATTGACCTGATAAAGGTGATGATAAAGACAGTGGACCGTATCTTAGGCAATCCGGAGGGCAGCAGTCTCGGACTGATAACATACGTCACGGACCGTGCCGGGCACGACATGCGATACGCCATCGACAGCACGAAGCTCCAGAAAGAGCTGGGCTGGGAGCCGAGCCTCCAGTTCGAGGAAGGCATCGAAAAGACCGTAAGATGGTACCTCGACAACCAGGAATGGATGGACAATGTCACCAGTGGGGACTACCAGAAATACTATGATGAAATGTACCGTAACAGGTAAATTTCTTAACATAATCCAAACTGCGGCAGTTAGAAATAACTTATTATTATGAGAATGACGGATATACTATGGAGGTACGTATTTTTCTCAAGTCCGCTTAAAAGAATTGTGAATCATTGTAATTTAGATTTTTTCGGTAAATTATTAATTCATCGACAGAATCGTTTTATAAAAATAATGTGGGAAAATATCTAATTGGAAGAATGGTAATCATATGTATGAACAGTTAGTAAC